>CAZKXF010000110.1:0-1554 GCA_964556805.1 uncultured Candidatus Saccharibacteria bacterium | reverse complement strand
GCTACCAAAAATGAGTGCGAGCACGCGGGGCAGGAACGTTCCCGGAACTTCTTGGACATCTCGCAACAGTTCAACCTCGTAGTCGCCGGTATTGAAAATGAAAAATTTCTTGTCGACCTTCCTGATTCTGAGGAAGCCCTGCTCAGCGAGGTAGACGATGCCGGCGGTGATATCGCTTGGGTGGAGCGTTCCATCAATGAGCACGCCCGCGTACATCGGAGGTATCCCTCTGTACGGCTCGTACTCGGCGACAACGGTACGGGCAACCTTGTGCTTCGTGCGCAGCCGGTATGCAGCCGGTATGAGGATGAGGAGAAAGAGACCGCTCGCCGCAATGAGCGGCCAGATCGGCATGACGCGCTCGAGTGGGAGAGAGTCGATTACCTCAGGATCGAGCGCCACCGCGAGTGTCAGGCCTTCCTGGGCAGCGAGCGTCGTGGTTGCGCTTACTGCCACGCCATCAATCTGCGCCTCGCACCGTTGGGTGCTGCCGCGCGCACCGCGATAGCAGGCTGCCTCCCCGCCCAACGCGCCAGGAGGAGCGGCGAGCATGATACGCGCCGTAGCAATTGGCACCTGCCATTCGTCGCCCGTCACGTTCCAGTAGAACTCGGGTGCGCCGTTCTCCTCGTAGAGGCCGCCGCGCACGGTGTACGAGAGCGTATAGGTGTGCTCGCCAGCGAGCGTACGGTCGGGGTCGCCAATCTTCACTTCCACTTTCCCACCTCTCGTGCTCAGCTCGTAGGGCACCGCACTGCCGTCGAGCGTGACGTCCTCGATCGTAATGTCGACATAGCGTTCCTTGTACCAGGCGGAAGCATCCTGCGGGTGCTCTATTGGAATAAACCGAAAGATCCCGTGGCGCTCAGTCAATTCGAAGTCGTACTCGATATGCTCGGTGACGTTAAACGATCCATCAGGGGCAAGCGACACGTCTGCTTCAAATGAAGTAATGCGCTCGGCGCGCGCAAACGGTGCGGTCCACAAAAAAAGCGCGAGCAACCCGCCTGTATAGAGTAGCCGCCTCGCCATACCTTCCTATTCTACGCCTTCCTGATCCCCTGCGTCGACTCGGCGCTCCTGTAGCTGCTATCCGCCGACCAGTGGAGGAAGTAGCGCTCCTTGAAGCCGCCCTTCTTTTCGAGGTTTTCTCTCAAGGCCACCGAGAGGTCGGCCTCGGAGAGCTCGAGTTCAGCGGTGAGTGCATCGAGCACCACCATGAGGTCGGCATACTCGCGGAGAAACTCCTCGCACGAGCGCGCACGGGAGAGACCATTGGCTTCCTCGGCGACCTTCTTCAAGAGTTCATGTTGAAACTCTTCCTTGTCTTCTATTCGGCGAACCTCGTACGCCTCGCCGTTTGCCTCGATCTTCTCCGGGATCCGGTCGCGGATCAGTTTGTTGTAATACACTCGTATTGCTTTCTGCGTTCGCTCGGTCATGAAATTCTTAGAAAAGACTTTCCCGACACTCGCTCACTTGAAAGTAGTAGGCCCGCACGGACATACAGAGAGTTAGAAAGAAACCTTCACCGGCTCACGGGCAGCAGCTTCA
>CAZKXF010000109.1:0-1562 GCA_964556805.1 uncultured Candidatus Saccharibacteria bacterium | reverse complement strand
CAGCTGCTCGCCCAGGCGGAGAGCGACCCGTCGATTGATCAGGCAATCGACGAAGAAAACCGCAAAGCGGGGATGCAAGACAAGCTCGTGATCGATTCTCGCCTTGCGTTCTACTGGATTCCCACCTCATTCAAGGTATACCTCGAACTCGATATGCGCACCGCCGCCGAGCGCGTATTTAACAACCTCAATGACGCGCGGGTCGCAAGCGGCGAAGGCGCGGCGAGCGTTGCAGAGCTCGAGCAGCAGCTCCTCGCTCGACAGGAGAGCGATGCGAAACGCTACCAGGATCTCTACGGCATCAATCCGTACGACCTCTCTCACTACGATCTCGTGGTCCCCACAACCCCACACCCCCTCGTGGCGGCGGTTACGCTGGCCCTTCCTGTATACTACTGGGGGCGGGGGCCCTACGGCCCCCACGCCATGCAGTGCGCTCCTACGAGCGCCTTTTTAGTACTCTCGCAGCGCGAGCTGTGAGTCGAGGCGGCGAATGAGGTCGAGTACCACCGAGACGACGATGAGGAGCGCCGTACCGCCGATAGCCAGTGCCGCAAAGCCGGTCGCCATCTGCATGATGAGCGGCAGCACGGCGATAGCGCCGAGAAAGAGAGCGCCGACGAGCGTGAGGCGCGTAATCACCGTACCGAGGTACTCGGCAGTATGCGTGCCGGGGCGAACTCCCGGTACGAACGCGCCATTGCGCTGGAGGTTCTTGGAGATGGCGTCTGGATCGAAGGTGACCGCCGTGTAGAAGTAGGTAAAGAAGAAGACGAGGACGAAGTAGACAACAGCGTAGAGCACCTGGTTTGAGAGGAACGAGAGGGTGAGATCTGAAAATGTCGCCACCCACGCCGCGTTAACGTTCACAAGCGCATTGAGGAGCATCTGCGGCAAGAGCAAGATAGAAATTGCAAAGATGATCGGGATTACGCCCGCCTGGTTGAGCCGCAGGGGAAGGTACGAGGAGACACCCCCGTAAGTCTGTCCGCCGCGCACCTGCTTTGCGTAGGTAATAGGGACAGGACGTTCCGCTTCCGTCACCACCACGACGCCGTACACGATCAAGAGTGCCGCTGCTGTAAAGCCGAGGTAGAGCGGAATCTGCGACGGATCGAAGGTGAAGAGGAGCTGGCTTATCGTCGTCGGCAAACCAGCGACGATACCAGCGAAAATGATGATCGAAACACCGTTGCCAATGCCAAATTCCGTGACGAGCTCGCCAATCCACATGAGCAGCATCGAGCCCGCGACGATCACCGTGAGGCTCGCGATAAATCCAAAGGTGGAGAGCTGGCTGATGATTCCCTGATTCTCCAACAGGGTAAGGAAGCCGTAGCCTTGGAGCACCGCAAAGGGCAGCGCGAGCATGCGCGTATACTGCATGAACTTATGACGCCCGGCTTCTCCTTCTTCCGAATGGAGGGCCTTGATACGCGGCGACATGACCGTCATGAGCTGCATCGTAATTGACGCCGTGATGTACGGGCTCACGCCGAGCATTACGATGGAGAGGTTAGCGAGCCCGCCTCCAGAGAAGATGTTGAAGAAGCTCAGAAGTT
>CAZKXF010000108.1:0-1576 GCA_964556805.1 uncultured Candidatus Saccharibacteria bacterium | reverse complement strand
GGCGTAGAGGAGGGTGGGCGGGTCGTTGATCTCGCTAAGCGAGCCCGGGAAGTCCTGCACGGTAAGCTCGTAGAGCGGATACTCCATATAGCGTTATTGTGGCACGGTAGCCACCCGGAGGGACTCGTGGATGTGCATGGGGACGGGCCGGACAGGTTCGTGTGCTATATTGCTAGCTGTATGTTGGACATCAAATTTATTCGCGACAACCTCGAAATTGTGAAGGCTGGCGCGAAGAAAAAGCACATCGACATGGATTTCGATGTGCTCATGAAGCTCGACGAGCGCCGCCGCGAGCTCACCCAAACGCTCGATGCAAAGAAGGCAGAGCAGAATGAAATTTCGCGCACCGTGGCGACGGCGCCCGAGGCCGAGCGCGAGCGCATCATTGAGAGCGTCCGAACCCTCAAAGATGAGATTCAGAAATTGGAAGAAGAGCTCCGCCCCGTGCTTACCCAGTGGCGTACGCTCATGGTGCAGGTGCCGAACATCCCCGATATGTCGGTGCCCGAAGGGGAGGATGACAGCGGAAATGTCGAGGTACGCAGCTGGGGCGAGAAACCAAATTTTTCTTTTAAGCCGTTAAGCCACATAGACCTTGCGCTCAAGCACCGCATGGCAGACTTCGAGCGCGGCACGAAGGTTGCCGGATTCCGCGGTTACTTCCTGCAGGGCGATGGCGCACGCCTGAATTACGCAGTCTGGAACTTTGTCTTTGACTTCATTCAAAAGCGCGATCCCTCCTTTGTGCCGCTCATGGTGCCGTCGCTCCTGCGCCGCGAGCCCTTTATCGGCACGGGCTACCTGCCGCAGAGCGAGGAGGATCTCTACAAGACCCAGGACGATGACTACCTTGCGGGTACTGCAGAGGTGGGCGCGATGGCCTACTACATGGATGAAGTGCTCGACCTGCAGCAGCTTCCGGTAAAGTTTCTGGGATTCTCACCGTGCTTTCGGCGTGAGGCGGGAAGCCACGGCAAGGACACGAAAGGACTCATGCGCGTCCATGAGTTCTTTAAGCTTGAGCAGGTAATCCTCTGTGAAGCAAGTCACGAGCAGTCGGTAGCGCTCCATGAATCACTCACGGAAAATGCGGAAGCGGTAATGCAGGCGCTCGGGCTGCCCTATCGCGTAGTCGTCAACTGTGGTGGCGACCTCGGGCTCGGCCAGGTGAAGAAGTACGACATTGAGGCGTGGGTGCCGAGCGAGCAAACCTACCGCGAGACACACTCGGCATCCTACTTCCACGACTTCCAGACGCGCCGTCTCAACATTCGGTACCGCGACGTGGACGGTACGCTGCGCTTCGTGCACTCGCTCAACAATACGGCGGTAGCCACACCGCGCATTCTCATTCCACTCATCGAGAACAACCAGCAGTCCGACGGGTCGATTCGGATACCTGATGCGCTCGTACCTTACCTGGGCGGCAGAACCGCTCTCGGCATCTAGCTCGTATGGCAGCGTGGAGCACCAAGGCAACCTCCTTCCGACGCCGACGCGCGCATGAGCGCGTTCGCCGACGCCGCATGCTTCGCAGTACCGCTGCCTTTGCCCTGATCCTTCTTGCTGCGGT
>CAZKXF010000107.1:0-1581 GCA_964556805.1 uncultured Candidatus Saccharibacteria bacterium | reverse complement strand
CTCGTAGTCTTCAACCGGTCCGAAGATGCGCTCGTCGAAGAGTCCCTGTTTTTCAGGGCGCTGCGTACGGTAGTTGATGGTCTCGGGCTTGGTGACCTCTCCGTACGACCACTCCGCAATCCGCTCAGGTGAGGCGAGCTTGAGAGAAACGTAGTCGAACTGCTGCGGGTTTCGTGTTGGTTTCATGGTTGCTATGGGTGAAGACTAGTAACGGTGCTCCGTGTTGCGCTTGAGGTCGACATCCAGCGCAAGCCCCCGCAGCTGGTTTAAGAGGACGTTGAAGGCAGCGGGCGTATGCGGCTGTCCGATACGCTCGCCGCGCACGATCGAGTCAAATGCCGCCGACCGACCGACGATGTCGTCTGACTTGATGGTGAGCATCTCGCGCAGGGTGTAGGCTGCGCCGTACCCAAGCAAGGCCCACACTTCCATTTCTCCGAAGCGCTGACCGCCGATCTGCGCCTTGCCGCCCAAGGGCTGCTGGGTGATAAGCGAGTACGGCCCGATCGAGCGCATGTGGATCTTGTCTTCCACCATGTGGTGGAGCTTCAAGATGTACATGTAGCCAACGGCGATTTTCTGCGCAAAGGTCTCGCCCGTGCGGCCGTCGCGCAGCCAGAGCTTGCCGTCTTCCGGCAGGCCTGCTTTCACGAGCTCTTCCTTGATCTCTTCTTCAGTCGCACCGGCAAACGGCGGCACGATGGCCTGGTAGCCGAGCGTATGGGCCGCCATGCCGAGGTGGAGCTCCAAAATCTGTCCGAGGTTCATACGGCTCGGCACACCGAGCGGCGTCAAGATCACATCGATCGGCTTGCCGTCCTCCGTGTATGGCATGTCTTCCTCAGGGAGGATACGTGAGATGACACCCTTGTTGCCGTGCCGTCCCGCGAGCTTGTCGCCCACCGAGACGTTGCGCACCTGCGCAACCGTGATGTGAATACGCTTGATGACGCCGCTCTCAAGCTGGTCGCCGTTCTCGCGCGAGAAGACCTTGACGCCTACCACGCGGCCGCGCTTCCCCGCCTCGAGCCGCAAGCTCGTGTCCTTTACGTCCTTCGCCTTCTCGCCGAAGATGGAGCGCAAGAGTCGCTCTTCGGGAGTGAGCTGGGTTTCGCCCTTCGGCGTTACCTTGCCCACGAGAATATCGCCAGGACGCACTTCCGCGCCGATGCGGATGATGCCGCTCTCATCGAGGTTGCGGAGCTTTGCCTCTGATACGTTCGGGATGTCGGGCGTCGTTACCTCCGGTCCGAGCTTCGTGTCGCGCACCGCAACATCGAGCTCGTCCATGTGAATGGTAGAAAATTTGCTGTCCTTGACGAGGCGCTCGGAAATAATGATGGCGTCCTCGTAGTTGGCGCCCGACCAGCTCATGAAGGCAACGAGCGCATTCTGTCCGACGGCAATCTGGCCTTTATCGGTCGACGAGGTGTCGGCAAGCAGGTCGCCGCGAGACACCTTTTGGCCCACGCTCACCGCAGGACGGTGGTAGAAGGCAGAGAAATCGTTCGTGCGCTCAAAAACAGTGAGAGGGTAGGTATGCGTCTTTCCGCCCTTGCCCTTCACCACGATATGCTTTGC
>CAZKXF010000106.1:0-1589 GCA_964556805.1 uncultured Candidatus Saccharibacteria bacterium | reverse complement strand
CCGATCCAGTGCAGAAGATTTCGATCATTTCGCGCGGACGCGCAGCAGGCTACACCTTGAAGCTCCCCGACCAAGACCGCAAGATGCAGTCGCGCAAGGAGTTCCTCGATGATATCGCCTCGACGCTCGGCGGGTACGTTGCCGAAGAGATGATCTTCGATGATCTCACCACTGGTCCCTCAAACGACCTGCAGGTACTCACGGGCCTTGCCCGCGACATGGTGACGAAGTACGGCATGTCGGATGCTTTCGGGCCCGTGGCACTTGAAGGCACGGGGGGCCGCTTGATTGGCGGCGGCATGAGCGAAGATCGGGGCTACTCCGATGAGGTCGCGGAGAAAATTGATGAAGAGGTAAAGAAGATTATTGATGGCGGCCGCACGAAGGCACGCGATATTTTGACGAAGTACCGCGAGGGACTCGATGCGGTGTCGAAACGCCTCCTTGCGGTTGAAACGTTAGAGCGCGAGGAGTACGAAGCGATCCTTAAAGAACATGGTGTGCCGGTGCACGACTACTACCGCGAGCTCGATGAGAAGCTGCCGCTCGGCGATCCCTCGAAGGTGCTCTCGCCCGATACCGATACGCTGGCATAGCTAAGAGTGGGTACATGAAAAGAAAGGCGGCGCGGAACCCCTCGGGGTCCCGCGCCGTTTGCGTGCGTGCGCTCAGCCGCTCTCAGGCAGCCTTCCGGTATTTTCGCTCCTGGCCGCCCATCGCCACGACGCAGCTGATCTTCTTCCCGTCCTCGAACACCTTGGAGAGCTCGTGGTCCACCGTCCAGTCCTGGCGCCGGAAGATGGTGGAAACACCCATCGGGAGGCCGTAGAGTCGTCGTGCATTACCGGAGAGGAAGCCATCGAGGTAGCGAGTCTGGCGTGCCTCAATGAACTTCTCGATGACGTAGGAGATCACCGCCTCCGGCACCTGCGTCTGGCCGCCGAAGACGACGCCGTCGGCGCGGATTTTGCCGCCCTCATCATGGCAGGCCTCATCGTTGCCGAAGTGCCACCAGGGTTCTCCGGAAGTCATGGCGCTAAGGATGATCTTCATGTCCTTCCGGGTCTTGAACTTCGGGACGCAGAAACGGTGGGCATTGAAGCCCGTGCCGCCGTGGCCATCATCGAAGAGGTCGTCTTCTGAGTACGCGGTGTAGTGGGGAGAAATCTCCCCGTACACCTGGAATCCCAGGCTGCGGTAGTAGCGAATATCCTCGATGGTGTCGCCATCCGAGACATGGCAGATCTCGATGACGATGTTCGGCACTTCCTGCAGGATGTACTCGATGTCGCGCCGCACCGCCGCCTGCTCGCGCTCGTCGATCGGAATGACGCGGCCGAGTGGTGTCCACTTGCGCTCGCAGTGGACCTTGAGTACCATCGGACGTTTCTTGTACTTCCAGTCCGTGTTCGCCATCGCCTTGATAACAGGGATGACCTTCGTGACGTCATCGACGTCGTGGCCGCCGGCGTTGCTCACCGCCTTGAGGAACATCTTCATCGCGATCCAGGCTTCCTCGCCGGTCGGTAGGTCGTATCCGCGGACGACATCCTCGGGCCGGGTGTGCTCGGTGAGCAAACCAGCAACGT
>CAZKXF010000105.1:0-1591 GCA_964556805.1 uncultured Candidatus Saccharibacteria bacterium | reverse complement strand
GAGCTGGAGCGTGTCCATGTCACCCGAGGCAATGACGACCTCAAGGTCGGGAATGCCCTTGACCTGCTCGACAATGGTGCCGAGCATGTCGTCTGCCTCGAAGCCGGGGCAGTCGAAGATGCGGATGCCGAACGCTGCAAAGACATCACGCGAACGATCGATCTGCACGACGAGCGAATCGTCGGTTTTGGTGCGACCGGCTTTGTAGTGCTCGTACGCATCGTGGCGGTAGGTGGGCTCCGGCAGATCGTAGCAGGCGGCCAGGTAGTCTGGTTTCAGTTCCTCGATGATTTTGAGGAGCATAGCGACAAGCCCGTAGAGGGCGCCGGTGGGCTCGCCGTTCGGCGCCGTAAAATCGGGCAGTGCGTGGTAAGCGCGGTGCAGGATGGCGTGCGCGTCGAGGAGCACCAACCGGCGCTTCGGCACGCTTTTCTTGGCAGCGGTTTTGGTTGGTTTTTTCGCGCTCATGGAGAAATATCTTCTTTTGTCGCTACGTCTCGGTAGCCGTAGGTTACCTTCCGCACCCCGCCGTCGACAAGTTCGAAGGTGAGGTGGTAGGCAGGGTCGAGTACCGGACTCTCAATCTTCCCCGCCCACTCGATACAGATGAGGTTACGCGGATCGACGATGAGTTCGCTAAAGCGCAGCGGCTCGAGCTCGTCGAGGGTCTCGATGCGGTAGGCATCGATATGGAAGAGCTCCTCAAAGCGCGGGTGCGACGGTATCGGGTATCGACGCATCACGACAAAGGTAGGACTCACCACGTAGTCAGCTATGCCGAGCGCCTTGGCGAGCGCCTGGGTGAAGGTGGTCTTGCCTGCGCCGAGCTCGCCGTGGAGCGCAAGCAGTGTGGCGGTCTCCTGCGGTTTGAGCTCACGGAGCGCCTCTTCGGCGAGCGGCAGCAAGTCTCCCGGCTGTTCGATGAATGCCTCGCGCATGCGTGTGCGCATTGTACCACTCTCGGAAATTCCCCGGGCATGAGAAAAGGCCCTCGGACACGCACGGTGTCTTCAGGCCTTTTGCGACGGAAATTTCTCCCGCCTAGTGTCGAGCGCAGGAGCGCTCGACATGCTGCTGGCGGCGCTCCACCGAGAGCTGGCCTCGGTATCCGTACCGCTCGGTATGGACGACGCGCTCGGCTCGACGCACCTCGCCTTCCTCGCATGGCGTCACCTCTGAAAGCGCTATCGCGGCTCGCGAGCCGAAGAAGCCACTCCCCTGGACGTCCGAATAGAACCGAACGCCCAGAGAGGTGCAGCCGCTTACGGCGCACAGTGCCACCGTAAGCAAAAGAATGCGTGCCATCACCACCTCCGGTAACCGTAGTGCCCATAGCTGGGCGGGTAGGAGTAGAAGCGCGAGCCGTAGTAGAGCTCGCCGCAGCCGGAACCCGCCTGCTCGTGCGCAGAGTAGTCGGTGTACTCCCGATAATAATTGGAGCCACCGTATGTCCAGCTCTGCGCCTGCCGATGGTGGTACTCCTGGCACTTGCCAGGGGTACTCTTCGCCCACTCCATGAGCCCTATTCCGCGAGCTCTGTCGGAAGTTGCGGGACGTATGAGCGTTCAGGTGGGCGCGACCTACCTTGAGA
>CAZKXF010000104.1:0-1663 GCA_964556805.1 uncultured Candidatus Saccharibacteria bacterium | reverse complement strand
CACCAACCTATGAAAGACATAGCGCAGAAAAAAGAAACAGAACTCGTAGAGCTCCTCGCAGAGAAGCGGGAAGAGCTCCGTACGTTCCGTTTCAACATGGCGGGCAGCGCTCTGCGCGACGTGCGGACAGCGCGCACTAACAAGAAGGAGATCGCCCGCATCCTCACCGAACTTACGAGTCGCCGCGGCTAATGGAAGACACCACTATGGATACTACCGCTACAACAGAAAATACTCCGAAAGGCCGCTCGTTCCGCGGAACGGTAGTTTCGGCGAAGATGCAGGATACCGTCACGGTTGCGGTCGATCGCTACGTGCAGCATCCCAAGTACAAGAAGTTCATGCGCCGCACGAAGAAGTTTCTTGCTCACAATCCGGGCAACACGGTCAAGGAAGGAGAGACGGTGACCATCCGAGAGACGAAGCCTCGCTCGAAGCGCAAGCATTTTGAAGTCGTATGATTCAGCCACAGACCATCGTAAAAATAACCGATAACTCCGGCGCAAAGATCGGACGCGTTTTCAAAATTCTCGGCGGATCGAAGCGTCGCTACGCCTCGATTGGTGATCTGGTGGTTCTCTCCGTGCAAACTGCTGAACCACGAAAGCAGGCGAAGAAGAAAGATGTTGCGCACGCGGTGGTGGTGCGTCAGCGCAAGCCCTTCCGACGCAAGGACGGTTCGTACGTGAGCTTTGATGACAACGCCGTGGTGCTTGTCGAGAAAGGCAAGCAGGAGCCGCGAGCAAACCGCGTCTTCGGGCCGATCCCTCGCGAGGTTGCCGAGGCAGGTTACCAGAAGATCGTGTCGCTCGCTCCGGAGGTTGTGTAACGTACCTATATGAAGATCAAGCAAGGAGACAGCGTCATCATCACAACCGGCAAGGACCGCGGCAAGAGCGGAAAGGTGTTGCGCGTGTTTCCGAAGGCTGATCGTGTACTCGTAGAGGGTATCGGTACGGTGAAGAAGCACCAGCGTTCAGGCCGCCGTGGCCAGGCGGGACAGATCATCGAACGTCCGACGCCGATCCATATCTCGAATGTTTCTATGCAGGATCCAAAAACGGGGACGCCGAGCCGCGTTGGCTACACGATCAAAGAAGGGAAGAAGCTGCGGGTTGCGCGCAAGAGCGGGGAGAGCATCTAGCAACAGCGTATGGCAAAGACAGCAAACACAAACAGCGTACGAGCAAAACTGGCAAGCGCCTTCGACGCGCTCAAGAAGGACATGCACTACACAAACCCAATGCAGGCTCCCCGGGTTGAAAAGGTGGTGGTCTCAACGGGCGTCGGGAAGGTGTCCGACAAGCAGCAGCGTGCGCTCATCGCTGATCGTCTTGCGAAAATCACCGGTCAAAAGCCTGCAGCTCGCGGTGCGAAGCAATCAATTGCTTCCTTTAAGCTTCGGCAGGGAGATCTGGTGGGGTACCAGGTAACTTTGCGTGGCGAGCGCATGCGGCACTTTCTCGATAAGGTAGTGCACGTCGCACTGCCGCGTACGCGCGACTTCCGCGGCCTTCCAATCTCATCCATCGATGAAATGGGCAACTACACGTTCGGTATTCGAGAGCACACGATCTTCCCGGAGGCTTCTGACGAAGAGCTCCGCAACGTATTTGGGCTCTCGATCACCATCGTGACCACTGCCCGCAGCAAGGCCGAGGCC
>CAZKXF010000103.1:0-1676 GCA_964556805.1 uncultured Candidatus Saccharibacteria bacterium | reverse complement strand
CGCTCGACGAGGGCGTACCCTGCTGCTGCAAGCACCGCGCCGAGCGTATTGAAGACCAAGTCGAGAGAAAGATTGTAGAGGCCGCCAACTCCTGTCTTTTCGATAAACACAAAAGCTGAAAACTCTATGATCTCATTCACCACTCCGAGCCCCATGGATCCGAGTGTAGCAAGCGTTGCCACAAAGAAAGTGTGCCCTTGCGGCACCAGGTGGAGGCGCATGAGGTGGTAGAGCACGAGCGCTGCAATACCGAAGCCGTAGGCATGAATAACTTGATCCATCTTGAGGATGAAGAAATCAGCGCCGCCGTCAAAGATGGGGATGATACGCCACCCGTAGAGCACGCCGCCATCAACCGGCAGGCTGCCGCCCGCTACGTGGAGCAGCCCCCAGATACTCAAACCCCAGAGGATAAACGGCGGGAACTGGGAACGATGGAGCGTTGCGGCAATGAGTGCAAAGAGAAATACAAGGACACCAACGTAGGCTAAAAACTCATAGTTGAGTGTGCGTACAAACACGATCGTAAAGCCTAGGAGGTAGAGAACTGAAAAGAGGCCGATGAGCAGCTGGTGGAAAGAGAGTCGTGCAAACATACGCTCTTACTATACGCGCTCTATGAGCAGTCGTTCGGCTTTCTCCACATCTTCGGGGTAACCGATAGGAATCCAGTGATCCTGCCGGATCACCTGCACCGGATGACGCTCTGCGTAGAGGGTGATGTTGTCGGTAAGGTAGTACTCGCCTACAGCCGAGCGTTCACTCGTGCAATTAAATATATCGTCAGTGAGCACAAAGCCACCGATGTTTACGAGATTCGATGGTGGATTGGACGGCTTCTCCACGATGCGCTTGAGGGTTCCATCTGCATTGAGCTCGATCACGCCAAACTTCTCGGGGGTTTCGGAATATGCAGCGAGAAACGCATGCTCATGCCCTACCGCTTCCTTAATCGCAGGCGCCCCATGGATATCGTCGCCGTACATGACAAGGAAACGGTTGCGCAGTACCCCGCGTGCCGCAAAGAGCGCGTCGCCCGTCCCCGCCTTCGGATTCTCTTGGGTGACGTAGGTTACCGGCCTGCCGTAGAAATTCTCGCCGCAGTGGGCACGCAGCATAGCTGCCTTGTAGCTCACCACGATGACGAGTTCGTCGATTTCCTCGGGAAGTGCCGACACGATATGGTCGATAATCGGCATGCCGGCCACCTCGATGAGCGGTTTGGGCTTCTCGAGAGTGAGCGGCCGCATGCGTGTGCCCTCGCCTGCTGCTAGAATGACACATTGCATAGCATAATTCGCCCTATCCTACCACCCACGTTCTGCAATTCAAATCTGGGAGAGCTACTCGCTCCAGCTCTCCCGACCATCGCCCGTAATAGGAATAACCGTTCCGAGGTAAGTTGGCTTAGCGTGAGCGTAGACATCCCAAAACGCTTTGACGACCGCAAAACGTTCGCGCAGCCAGAGCATTGGCGCGACTGGTCCTTCCGCAGGAACTCCTACAGCGAGAAAGTCAGTCTTTTTTGCAATAAAGAGCGCCCGCGGCAGGTGGAAAGATTGCGTTACGATAATTGCAGACCGCACTTTAAATATTGCCTGGGCACGGTAGAGGCTGTCGTAGGTGTCGAACCCTGCGTAGTCGACAAAGAGATCTTCCGGCGGAACTTTCCGCTC
>CAZKXF010000102.1:0-1684 GCA_964556805.1 uncultured Candidatus Saccharibacteria bacterium | reverse complement strand
GCGGTAGGGGTATGGCACGGGACACGCGGAGAGGCAGTAACGATCCACACGATAGACGTGCGGGGTGCTGAAACCGTAGCTACGTCGTCTGTCGAGGCTGCAGCGTTTGCTGCGCTCAATGGCAGCTACGGTCTGTTGGTGCCCAAGCGTTTTTCCTACCTCTATCCGGAGGAGCAGGTAGAGAAGGCTATTGCAGCGTTGCCACGCGTTGCGCAGGTGGAAGTAAACCGTACGAGTCGAACCCGGCTCTCTATCGATATTACCGAGCATGCCCCAGCGGCACTGTGGTGTGCGCAATTTACCGAGCGGGAGAGTGAAGGTTGTATGCTCGTCGCGAGCGACGGTGTGGCCTACCAGGCGTCACATATGGTTCGTGGTACAACCCTCTTGCGCTATGCCACTGAAGGTCGTGTGCCGCAAGTTGGTGCAACACTCGCTTCGCGTGAACGCCTGCGCCTTATAGGGGAATTTGTGAGTGCGCTGGAGCGCGAACACGGTATGGAGGTCTACGGAGTGATTGAAACTGCACAGGGTGATGCCCGCTACTACGTGCGGGGCGGCGGCGAGCTCCTCGTCGGCGGCGGCGCAGCGATAGAGGCCGTGTTCGCGAACCTCGAGTCGGTCCTCTCTTCCTCTGAATTTGCGCACCTCAATCCCGGGAATTTTGAGTACATTGATTTGCGTTTTGGAAGCCGAGTGTTCGTCAAAGAGGAGCGCGTAGATGCAGCGCTTGCGGAAAGGCCGCACTCAGCGAATGATGATGTTCTCCTGATGAGCGCTCCTGCCGGAGATGTAGTGCAGGCTGCGCGCGAAGCAGTGAGCGGGACGGCTGCGGAAGCAGTGCTCACCGAACCGGTAACGGTGAGCAATCTCAACGAGTAGGGGTTGCTTTGCGGCCACCTCGTACTGTAGGCTTCTCCTACCATGCACTTTTGGGAGCGACTTCAAAAGCCGTTTTTTGTACTTGCGCCGATGGCAGATGTTACCGATGCTGCCTTCCGTCAGATCATACGAAAGTACTCAGCGCATACTCGAGCTGATGGCACCGAGGGAGGGCCCGATGTCATGTGGACAGAATTTGTTTCAGCCGACGGCCTCGTGCTCGCCGACGAAGAAGGGAAGCGAGCACTCAGGACTGACCTACAGTATGATGAAAATGAACGGCCGATCGTAGCGCAGCTCTTTTCCTCGGTGCCAGAGCATATGGAAGCGGCCGCGGCTCTCTGCCTCGAGCTTGGTTTTGATGGCATCGACATCAACATGGGATGTCCCGACCGCTCTATCGAGCGACAGGGGTGCGGTGCGGCAATGATAAAGGATCCGTCTCGCGCCCAGGCTGTAATTGCGGCAGCAAGGCGGGGCGCAGGAGGGCTGCCGGTATCGGTCAAGACGCGCATCGGCTATAGCCGCGACGAGCTGGAGAGCTGGCTGCCGGCGCTGCTTTCGGCAGAGCCTGCAGCGGTGACCATCCACGCGCGCACACGCAAGGAGATGTCGAAGGTGCCTGCGCGGTGGGAGCACGTAGCGCGCGCCGTGGAGATTCGCAATCAGCTTGCGTCACCTGCGCTCATTATTGGTAACGGCGATGCGGTGAGCATCGGGGATGCGCGCATCAAAGCAGCAAGTACCGGCGCCGACGGCGTTATGCTCGGCCGGGCGATCTTCGGCAATCCCTGGCTCTTCC
>CAZKXF010000101.1:0-1760 GCA_964556805.1 uncultured Candidatus Saccharibacteria bacterium | reverse complement strand
CGACCTGTTTGAACATGATGGAGTCGCGCTCGGCGGCGGCGGCGTGCGCCTCGCGCTCGGACGATTGGATCGAGAGCTTTTCATAGATGTGGCGGTCTTTGCTTGCGATGCGCTCGCCATCAAGCTGCTTGCGCATCAGGCGGTGGACCATGAGGTCGGGGTAGCGGCGGATAGGGGAGGTAAAGTGCGTGTAGTACTTAAACGCCAGGCCGAAGTGGCCGATGTTTTTGGTGGTGTAGATAGCCTTTGCCATCGAGCGGATGGTGGCGGTCTTGATGAGGTTCTCCTCGGGTTTGCCCTCGATCTCTTTAAGCAGCGTATTGATCTCTTTTGTCTCGATGATGCCGCCCTGCGAGCGGAACTCGTAGCCGAGGGCGTGGAGGAAGGTGCCGAGCATCTCGATCTTTTCCGGGTCGGGCGCGTCGTGCACACGGTAGACGAAGGCCATGTCGTGGCCGTTCTGCTTGGTGAGATTGTGGATGTGCTCGGGCACCTTGCGGTTTGCAAGGAGCATGAAGTCTTCGATCATGAGCATGGTCTCGGTGCGCTCTTTGACGAAGACGCGGACCGGCGTTCCCTTCTCGTCAAGCTCGAACTTTACCTCGGGCTGCTCGAAGGCAATCGCCCCTGCCGCGTAGCGCTCGCGGCGCAGGATGCGCGAGAGCTGCATGAGCGTGAGAAGTTCGTCCTTGAGCGGCCCGTCGTTTGTATCGATAACCTGCTGCGCCTCCTGGTAGGAGAAGCGGTGGTCGGAGTGAATGACGGTCTGTCCGTACCATTCATTCACGATTTTAGCCTTGTCGTTCATCTCGAAGACGGCGGAGAAAGCGAGACGGTCTTCGTGGGGACGCAAAGAGCAGAGATCGTTTGAGAGCACCTCGGGGAGCATCGGAATGACCCGGTCGACGAGGTAGATCGAGGTGCCGCGCTTCTGCGCCTCGCGGTCGATGGCGTCGCCCTCGCGGACGTAGTGGGAGACGTCGGCGATGTGGATGCCGATCTCGTAGTTGCCGTTCTCGAGCTTCTGGAAAGAGAGCGCGTCGTCAAAGTCTTTGGCATCCACGGGGTCGATGGTGCAGGTGGTGATGCCACGGAAGTCGCGGCGTTTGGGGTCCTTCAGTGCAGCTTCGAAAATCTTTGCCTGATTTTCGTGGAGCGCGCGGGCCGCCTCCGTAACCTCGTAGGGGAAGTCGGTGGCAAAGCCGCCGCTGCGAATGATGGCGCGCATCTCGGTTTCGTGGTCGCCGGCACGGCCGAGCGTATCGATAATGTCGCCCCGGGGATCGCCCTGCGGATCGTCCCAGGATCGAAGTGCGACCGCCACCTTCATGCCGACGTCCGTCGGCTTGGCATCGGGAAGTAGAAACTGCTTGTGGATGCGGCGATTGTCGGGATTGAGCCTGCGGGTACCGCCGCGCTCTTCGACGGAGCCGATGTACTCGCTGCGGGCGCGCTCCACGACGCGCACGACGCGGCCCGTCTGGCGCTCGTTCGGCTTTGGGGCATCGAGCACGATCTCGACGATGTCGCTGTCGAAGGCCGTGTTGGTGGCCTCCGGCGGAATCATGATGTCTTCTTCGCGGTCGGGCAGGGGAACAAATCCGATGCCGCGGCCGCGGATCAAAATAGCAGCCGTATAGGCCTTCTCAGCGTCTGTCATAGTACTTCAGAGTATAGCAGAGCTTCGTATTTTTCCTGAGGTGTAGGATCATTGACCTTTATGCCTTTTCTGGTATGCTCTAACGACACATGTTGAAGAT
>CAZKXF010000100.1:0-1821 GCA_964556805.1 uncultured Candidatus Saccharibacteria bacterium | reverse complement strand
AGCGAAGAAAAGTATCCGCAAGGTGTACTGAAGCTGTAAGCTTCGATTCCCCGTAGGGTCATGCCAATCAGAAGACCGGCTTTGAGCCGGTTTTTTCTGTTGGCATATAATCTCCAGTGGAGAGAATCGAAGGCCAGACTGGAGCGAAGCGAAAGGAGGCGGGGTCGCGACCGAGCTTTAGCTCGAGTTGTGACCGATTCCCCCCTCAGCTGCAAAAATTGACATACTATGAAAGTTAAGGTATTATTAAACACAGGAGAACATCAACAATAGTCGAGGAGCTGGGGATGACCATCGCTCAAGCACCTTCCGATCAGACCTGGTTGGAAGAAGGGCTGGAGAGTGCCCTGTCACTCTTCGGCTTCAAGCACTTTAGCCCGGAGCAAGAAGAGCTCATTCGGGCGAGCACGCAAGGACGCGACGTTCTTGGCGTGCTGCGAACGGGGAGTGGAAAATCGGCGTGCTTCCAGGTGCCCGGTATTATCGCGCGACACCGTACCCTGGTAGTTTCGCCGCTCATTGCGCTGCAGGAGAATCAGATACTGGCGTTGCGGAGTCTCGGCATCAAGGCCTGGGCCCTGCACTCCAACATGGACGAGGCTCACCGGCAAGCAGTGCACTTCTACTTCAAGACGGCACCAAAGACGGAGCCGAGCTTCCTCTACATCTCCCCCGAGCTGCTGCTCACGGAGATGTTCCATCAGCGATTCGATGCGGCCGGCTTCGATAGGCTCGTCGTCGACGAGGCACACTGCGTGAGCACGTGGGGCGATAGCTTCAGGCCAGACTACCAGCGAATACGGGTCGCTTCGCAGCGGCTCAATATCCCACACTGTTCGGCCTTCACGGCGACGGTGGACAAGAAGATCGAGCAGGATATTCGCAAGCGGGTCCCGCTTCGTCCGAATTTCCTGAAGGTGGCGGAAGATCCGATGCGACCAAACCTTACCGTCGCGATAAAGCGACTGATGGGCTCGACGGTAGCAGCAGATCCGAAGGCACTCTTTCGGTATAAGCTCAGCCGCCTTCTCGCTCAACTTGTAGACCCGCACTACAGTGGGCCCACTATCGTCTACTGGAACTCTAAAGACGGAGTGACCCGCCTCTACTTGCGTATCAGGGAATTGATTCCGTTCTTGAAGACGACCGGATTCACTCCCTACCTGTTCCATGCGGATCTCCCGTACGAGGACAAGGAACTCGCGCTGAGAGGATTTCTCAGCGATACGAGGCCGCTCGTAATCGCGACGTCCGCCTTCGGGATGGGCATCAATCGCTCAGACGTCCGCCAGATCATCCACTACCGTAGACCGCGCACGCTCATCGAATACGCGCAGCAGATTGGACGTGGTGGTCGTGACGGTGCGCCGGCGCTCTGCACTACATTCCTCGGCACGTACGACAACGAGGGATATGAACTGGAAAGAGTGAAGTGGGAGGCGCCAACGTATGATTTCGTGGAGCGAACGCTCGAGAATCTGCGAAAAACGCTGGATCGGATTCACAACCCGCAACAGCGGCGGCGCTACAACGTGGGCGTGTTTCGTACCTGGATGGTGAAAAAAATCCAAAAAAACGAAAACATCCAGTACAAGGCGAACTACGAAGCGCGTTTCCTCTCGGCGCTCGCTTTGCTCCAACGGGTAGGTCTCATCCAGGAGACAAAAACCGGGCTCACGCTCCACGCAATCGAACCCGGAAGCACCAAGCAAGAAAAGCTCCTCGAGTTGACCAAGATGCATGAACGGATGCTGGTACGGGAGCAGAAGCGAATCCACCGCTTCTTCTCAGCTCCCGAGCCTGATCAACATCTTCTCTGGG
>CAZKXF010000099.1:0-1838 GCA_964556805.1 uncultured Candidatus Saccharibacteria bacterium | reverse complement strand
CACTGGATCGGTGTACGGCAGTACCGAGGAGACGAGCGCATGGCCAGCTTCGTGGTACGCGGTAATCTCCCGCTCGCGCTTTGAGAGCATATGGCTCTTGCGCTCGGGGCCGAGCATCACCTTCTCGATTGAACGGATGAGATCGAACTGTGCGAGCTTCGTGCGGCCTTCGCGCGCCGCGAGGATTGCCGCTTCGTTCATGAGCGAGTAGAGGTCGGCGCCCGAGAAGCCTGGCGTGCGCTGCGCGATGGTTTCGAGGTTGACGTCCTCCCCGAGCGGCTTCTTGCGCGCGTGCACGCCTAAAATCGCAAGACGGTCTTCTCGGTCGGGCAGGTCGATCATCACGCGCCGATCAAACCGGCCGGGACGCAAGAGCGCCGGATCAAGCACATCGGGGCGATTGGTTGCTGCCATCACGATCACCTTCTCGTTTGGCTCGAAGCCGTCCATTTCGACGAGAATCTGGTTTAAGGTCTGCTCGCGCTCATCATTCCCGCCGCCAATGCCCGTGCCGCGTACCCGGCCCACCGCGTCGATCTCATCGACGAAGATGATTGCGGGCGCTGCCTTCTTTGCCATCTGAAAGAGATCGCGCACGCGCGAGGCGCCCACACCCACAAACATCTCCACGAATTCAGAGCCGGAGATAGAAAAGAACGGAACGCCCGCCTCGCCCGCAACCGCGCGCGCAAGCAAGGTCTTGCCGGTGCCCGGCGCACCCATGAGGAGCACGCCCTTCGGGATCTGTGCACCGATATCTAAAAACTTTTTCGGGTTGCTCAGAAAGTCGACGATCTCTTTCAGTTCCTCCTTCGCCTCTTTTGCGCCGGCCACGTCTTCAAAGGTCACGCGCTGCGCAGTATCGCTCGGGTCGATGATGCGCGCCTTCGAGGAGCCGAAATTTAAGGCCTGTATCCCCGCGCCGCGCACCTGCCGCAAGAAAAACCATGCGAGAAAGCCCAGCAAGACGAGCGGAAAGAGGAAGGGTGCGAGCGAAACGAGCCAGAAGCGCAGGCCGCTCTCGTTTTGCACGTCGATCGTTACCCTCGAGAGCTGGTCGGTGGTGACACCGAGGTTAGCGAGTGTCTCGGTGATCGCCGCATCGTTTTCTTTCTTCGCTTCAGCGGGAGTGCGCTCGGCATCGGTGTAGGTGATTTCAAGCACGCTTCCCTTCACCACAATCTCAGTGATCTCCCCCGCCTTCACCTCTTCGGCAACCTGCGAGAGCGAAATCTCCTCGGGCTTTACCTGCTCGCCCATGATGTAGGAGTACAGAGCGGTGAGCAAGAGGAGGAGGATGAGCGTCGACAGGATGTTATTCCAGAAGTTGCCGGGGCCGATGGGCGGCATCTTCACGCCAAATCCGCCCCGCTCGCGCCGCGGCTTGTTTTCCCTCTGCTTCTCCTTGTGCTCGACGTCATTCATATAGAGGGTCATTATACAGAAATATGGCCTCAGCGCGAGCTTTCGCAGCACCGCAGGCACTTTCGTGTATAGTATACGCACATGGCCACGTTCATCTCCCACAAACGCGCAAAATTTGATTTCGAGCTCTTGGAGCGCTTCGAGGCGGGCATCGAGCTTTTGGGTACCGAAGCGAAGGCTATTCGCAGCGGCAAAGGCAAGCTCGAGGGGGCGCACGTCATCGTGCGCGGCAGCGAGGTGTACCTCGTCGGCGCTTCCATCCCGCCCCACCAGCAGGCAAACGCCCCGGCAGACTACGATCCCGAGCGAGTGCGGCGCCTCCTCCTCTCGAAAGATGAGATTTCAGAGCTTGCCACTATGGGCGAGAAGAAGGGTTTGACAATAGTGCCTGTTGTGATGTATAATAAGGGGAG
>CAZKXF010000098.1:0-1846 GCA_964556805.1 uncultured Candidatus Saccharibacteria bacterium | reverse complement strand
CGAGGAAAAAGAGGAAGGCGAGCCCGAAGAGGAGGGGGACAAGCGTGTTGTTTGTAAAGAGGAGGATGGCGACCGCGTACTCCTGGAGCGTGGCGGCAGCCGCGGGAAGCGGAATAAGGAGCAGGCCGGCAAGGACAAGCGTTCGAACATGCATTACCCCCTATAGTAGCGCACTAATCTTGCAGACGGCAGGGCTCGGTGCGGACTACGGGACTTGACTTTTTATTTAAAAAATGCTATACTTATACATAGCGCAACGGGGGAGGCGATCATGATGATCCGCCACGCTTCGTACGGGTGGGGCAATTTCTGGCTCCGCATGGCATTGGGGCTGTTGCAGCTAGTGGCTGTTGAGCTCCTCCTCACCTACGGTCCCAACAGCAAGGGGAGCAACCTGATCGCTCTCCTGCTCTTCGTGGGCGGGTTGGGTACGCTCGTTAGAGCATTTGATAAGCGAGATATGTGATCCTCGGCCCGGATGCAATTCGCGCGTCCGGGCCATTCCTATTTCATTGAAGAAAGCCTCTTTTTTTGCTACTATCACCTGGCTGCAATGCGCGTTTAGCTCAGTTGGTAGAGCTGGAACAGTGTGGGACACTGTTCCAGGACCTTGAGCACAGAGGTGCGAAAGGTGTACCGTTCCTGTAAGGAATTCGGCTGACTTCTTACAGAAGCTGTCTACTTTCTGGGTAATTTGTTCTTTTCATTCAGAGTGTGTTGTGCGCTTCGTGCGCGTTTAGCTCAGTTGGTAGAGCATTCGACTGATACTCGAAAGGTCCTAGGTTCGACCCCTAGAACGCGCACAAAGTTTGGAACAGAATGAAAAGACCAAATTACCTCGGAAAGTCTTGCGGCAGTTCTCTAAACTGCTTCACTCGAAAGGTCCTAGGTTCGACCCCTAGAACGCGCACACATCGGTACCGTTCTCCGAAATGAGAAAGCTCCCGAAAGGGAGTTTTCTCATGCTTTAGAAGAAGTACTCAAAGATACTGCTGAGGCCATAGGCGAACAACGTTTGGTGTACGATGTTGCCGCACAGAAGGGGGAGGATGAGGGTGCGAAAGCGCACGCCCGCAAGCGCGAGCGGTATCAGCATGGTCTCGTTTGGGAGCGGTGAAAAGGAGGCCCAGAGGAATACCCCAGGAATGATGTAGAGACTGTGCTTCTCGGCCGTTCTCTGGATGCGTTTCTGTATTGCCGGATAGTTTTCCTCGACGAGCTCTTTGCCACCGCGACCAATGAGGTAGCCGATACTGTCAGCAAGTGTCGTACCCACCACGAGCGTGATAATGATCCCGTAGAGGGGGAATCCTGCTGCGGTGTAGATGGGAGTAAACGTTGCTGCGGGAATAGGCACAAAGAGGTTGAGGCCGGAGATAATTGAGAGCCCCAGCATACCGAGGTACCCAAAGCGCTCGACCAACATTTGCGCGGTGCTGCTCTCGCGCACGTAATCGGCCAAGAAGAAAGCGGCGACCATCGCTGCAAGCATGCAAGAGGCGATTCCAACGATTTTTAAAGTACGAGAGCGCATACATGCATTGTATCACTCTGGGATTTAGGGCTGCTGCATGCGCTAGCTATTTCTCACTATCTGTGGCATAATGAGTGCAGCAAAGGGAGGGGAACATGTGGAATATGCGTAAGCTTCTGTGCGGAGCAGGGGTGCTCCTGTATGCGTGGTACGCGCATGGGGAGTACGAGCTTTGCCAGAAGTTCGAGCCGATCGTGACGGCTTTGGTGGATACACGGTGCGACTTCATCGCGGCATACCCCAACGAGCCGCCCGTCTGGTGCGATGCACTCGTGGTGCGAGGAAGCTGTTTCGAGTCAATCCTGCGGCATC
>CAZKXF010000097.1:0-1849 GCA_964556805.1 uncultured Candidatus Saccharibacteria bacterium | reverse complement strand
ATGGCTAACCATAAGGCTCGCTTGCCGGTGCGGCACATCGGCTACGTCCTGCCGGTCTGCGGGATCAGGGTCAATTCGACCGACTACATCTACACGTCGCGCATCACGCGCCAAGACCTCGGAACCGCTCACTACAGGCGCATGGGGCGCACGCCGGCGTGGCGCTTCAGTGACGAAAAGGCGTATCGAGTTTGCGAGCGCTGCATCGCCGTCCTAGAGAGCCGAGCGCATCGCGCCCGCGAACACAGCGCGATCTACGGAGGGCGCTAATGACCAAAGAGAACATATCCCCAAGAAAGGCTATTGCCCGGTGACGGTCCACTACCACGGAACGCCCATCACCCCGCTCGAGCAGCTCGACAACATGGCGGGCTTCGACTTCTGCATTTCATATGCGCATCCGCAAGACCTGAGGTGGTGCCTGAAGAACGCGCAGCAAATCATGTTCGACAACGGCGCTTTTTCGATCTGGACGAAGGGCGGCACGCTCGACGTGGACGGCTATAACCGCTGGCTGGCGCCGATCCTGCGCCCCCCGCATTTCGCCGTGATCCCCGATGTAATCGGCGGTAGCGTGGAGGAAAACAATGCGCTGATCGACGCATGGCCGCGCGCATGGGATCACGTCGGAGCGCCGGTCTGGCACCTGAACGAGCCGCTGGAGCAGTTGTTAGACCTGGTGGGTGCGGGCTGGCAGCGGGTGTGCTTCGGCTCTGCCGGCGAGTATCGGACCATCGGCACGGCCGCGTGGTGCCGCCGCATGGACGAGGCGTTTAACGAGCTCCAGCACGAATACGGACCGGTGCTGCCGTGGATTCACGGTCTGCGGATGATGGATCAGATGGACCGCTGGCCGCTCGCCTCAGTGGACAGCACGAACGTCGCGCAGAACTGGAAGCGGGACACCGGCTGCGCACGCTGCAAGGCCGAGCCGATCAACGCGCGGCAAGTTCCGTCCGACTGGACCCTTCAACCCATTCAGCAAGGGCTCCTCACATGAAATGCCGCTACGAATACGAGGTCCGGGCGCAGTGCCCGGTGAACCCGACCGACACGGACCTGTATGGGTTCGTGATCGAGTCCGAGGCGCTGATCGAGGTTGAGAGGATCGTCGCGTTCTTCCGGGAGCACGCGGGCAAGGCGCAGGTGTTCCAAGAGACGCTCACGCAACAGTGCGCCGTCACGCTCGGCGCGCGCGTCACGAGCACTGGCTGGCACTCAGGCGTCAAAGTCATCTGCGAGGCACCATGAGCGCGGGCAATAGCATATCAACAGTCTACCCGCGCTCTCTTTCGAAGCTACGGACGCGCGCCCGCGTTGCCCGCGTATACGCCGAGCATTGCGTGACGTGCCCTGCCTCTCGGCATCTGCACCTGATGGCCGAGGCCATGGCGAATCCTCGAAAGAAGGGCCTGCGCTACCCGATGCTGCTCGAGGAGCCGGAGCACTGCGCTGAGACCATGCTTTCCGTGCTCGTGTCCCTATGGGAAGCGCGGCGCTATTTGGAGTGGGACGTGACGAAGCAGCGATGGATGCCGAAGGCCAAGCTGCACAAGGAGAAACCGTGAGCGACGACTATCACTTCGACATCATGCAGGACGGCGTATTCGCCGCTGGTGCGTCGGGTGCCGATCTCGATTCAGTGCGCCGGGAAATGCTGCATTACGCGGCGGTCTACCTGCAAGACGGGCCCATCGAAATCGTGTGCAGCCCGGAGCTGGCGCCGTACTCCAGATATTGTCGCTCGGGATCCATCAGCAGGATCACCACGGCATCCACCTGCAATTGTTCGCTGATCTGTTTTAGCAGCACCTCAAGCCTCTGGCGCAAATCGTAATTGGTAATGATC
>CAZKXF010000096.1:0-2029 GCA_964556805.1 uncultured Candidatus Saccharibacteria bacterium | reverse complement strand
TCTACGTGCTCGACGAACCGACCATCGGTCTCCACCAGCGTGACAACGATCGGCTCATTAAGACCCTCACAAACCTCCGCGATCTCGGCAACACAATTCTGGTCGTCGAGCATGATGAAGACACCATCTACGCATCCGATTTTCTTGTCGACATCGGTCCGGGCGCGGGCGTGCACGGTGGAAAGATCGTGGTCTCCGGCTACCTGCAGGAGCTCCTCGACGCCAAGAAAAACCCGTCCGGTTCGGTGACCTTAGCCTACCTACGCGGCGAGAAGAGGATAGAGGTGCCTGCGAAGCGCCGGGAGGGCGAGAAGGGAAGCATCAAAATTCGGGGCGGCAAGGCGTACAACATCAAGAATATGCACGTCGACATACCGCTTGGGCGACTCATCTGCATCACCGGCGTCTCAGGTTCCGGAAAGTCGACCTTTATGTACGAAATCCTCCACCGCAACCTTCGCTCGCGTCTCGAGAAACGCTACCGCACGCCGCACACCTACAACGCGAGCTCTTTTACCGGCACCGAGTACCTAGGGCGCACGGTACTCATCGACCAGTCGCCGATCGGCCGGACGCCGCGTTCGAACCCGGTGACCTACACCGGCGCGTTTACGCATATCCGCGAACTTTTTGCGGCAACCACCGAAGCGCGTGCCCGCGGCTGGAAGCCCGGCCGCTTCTCCTTCAACGTCAAGGGCGGTCGCTGCGAGGCCTGCCAGGGAAATGGCATGATCGCCGTTGAGATGCACTTTCTGCCTACGGTCTACGTGACCTGCGACGTCTGCGACGGCAAGCGGTACACCAAGGAAGCACTCGAGGTCACTTACAAGGGCAAGAACATCCACGACGTGCTGCACCTCACGATTGAAGAGGCGCTCGAGTTCTTCGGCGATATTCCGGCGATTTCCGATCGCCTGCGGACCCTGGATGAGGTGGGTCTCGGCTACCTCGAGCTCGGTCAGTCAGCAACCACGCTCTCGGGTGGCGAGGCACAGCGCGTGAAGATTGCGGCCGAACTCTACCGGCGGCACACGGAGAAAACCATCTACCTGCTCGACGAACCGACCATCGGTCTCCACTACGAAGACGTCAAGAAGCTCATCGAGATTCTCCAAGAGCTCGTCAATCGCGGCAATACGGTGATGGTGATCGAGCACAACCTCGACCTCATCAAGTGCGCCGACTACATTATCGATATTGGTCCGGAAGGCGGCGCGCAGGGCGGGGAGCTCGTCGCCAAGGGTACGCCTGAAGAAGTCGCGCAGAATAAAAATTCATTCACCGGCTACTACCTCAAGAAGGTGCTGAAGAAGTAGGGGATTTTAAAAAGCGAAACCCGGATCCGCAACGCGAAGCGGACCCGGGCAGGTGAATCTAGGGAAGAAAGAAGGGTATGGCGTGGATGAGGTCTCTTATTTTCTCCCCCCACGCCAAGAGTGCGAGTGGGGAAAGAAAAAGCAGGAGCCCACATAATGCCCTGAAAAGCATGGCGCCCTCCCAAGAGCTTATATGTAAAGTATATCATAGTATGCTATAATAGTCAAGTATGCAGCTAGCAGACCTCCAAAACGTAGCGCTTCCTGATACACCGGGCGTGTATTTTTTCTTGGGCAAGCGAGATGAAATCCTCTACATCGGCAAGGCTACGAGCTTGCGCTCGCGAGTACGCAGCTACTTCACGCACGGCATTCGCGAGAAGCGCAGCGAGCTCATCGAGCAGGTGGTCGCTGAAGCGGAGCGCATCGAGTGGCGCGAGACCGATTCGGTGCTCGAAGCATTGATTCTTGAAGTGAACCTTATCCGCACACACAAGCCAAGAGGCAATACGCGCGCTAAAGATGACAAGAGCTTCAACCATCTCGTGATCACCAACGAGGAGTACCCGCGTGTCCTCGTGGTCCGCGGCAAAGACATCACCGAGCAGTTTACCGAGAAGGAGCTCAAGCATGTCTTCGGTCCGTTCCCGAGTGGTATGCTCTTCCGTGAGGCGCTGCGCATCGTCCGCAAGCTCTTCCGTTTCTACGACACC
>CAZKXF010000095.1:0-2091 GCA_964556805.1 uncultured Candidatus Saccharibacteria bacterium | reverse complement strand
ATGCGCCGGTGTTCGTAGAGACTGCCGAACTCCTCAAAGAGCAGTGGGGTACCCTGGGGGCAGCAGTCACTGTCCGACAGTTTGAACAGGCCGATCTCACCCAGACCATCATCCGGCCGCGGCAGTACGAGACACTGCTGTTCGGCACCGTGGTGGGACGAGAACTCGACTTCTACTCGTTCTGGCACTCCTCGCAGCGCAACGACCCGGGTCTCAATGTCGCGCTCTACACGAACATCGCCACCGACGCGCTCCTCACCAAAGCACGCCGCACCGCCGACAGGACAGAGCGCGACGCCCTCAACCAGAGCTTCAGCGAAGAGCTCTCCGCCGAGACGCCCGCGATTTTCCTCTTCGTACCCGCCTACACCTACGTCACCACGACCCCGGTTGAGAACATCGCTCTTTCCGGCATCGCCCAGGGCAGCGAGCGATTCCTTTCCGTCTCTGAGTGGTTTATCGAGCACGACTCGGTGTGGCCTTTCTTCAGGAACTAAGTATGCATAGTAGAAAAACAGTAACCGACGTAACAAACCATTTATGACAACACCAGCACATACAGCAGCAAGTGAGCGCGCGGCGCGCAAAGGCCCAAGCCGCGGCCGGCGGCGCAACGGCGCGCGCGGACCGCGTGCGCAAGGACAGGGTCGCAGCAATGGCGGCGCGCAGCAGCGCGGCGGCCGCGGCCGTTCGCGCGGGCGAGCAGGCCAGCACCGTCGCCGCGAGATGACGAACCCGCCGCTACACCATCGCACCAGCGTGAACCCCGATGCCATTGTCATTCCGCCGCTCACCGACCCCGATGCAGTGCGCGTGATTCCCGTAGGCGGCGTCGAGGAGGTCGGCAAGAACATGACGATGGTGGAAACCGCCGACGATATCATCGTCTTCGATGCTGGCTTTCAGTTCGTATCAGACGAAAACGATGCGCCCGGTATCAACTACATTCTGCCGAACACGCAGTACCTCGAGCAGAACAAGGATAAAATTCGCGGGCTCGTGGTGACCCACGGCCACCTCGACCACATCGGCGGTATTCCCTTTCTGATCGAGCGCCTCGGCAATCCGCCGATCTACACTCGGTACCTTACCTCGCTCATGATCCTCAAGCGGCAAGAGGAGTTTCCCCACCTGCCGAAGATCACCATGCATGTCATCGAACCGTGGGAGCGGGTCAAGCTTGGCAACACCTACATCAAGACCTTCCCCGTCACGCACTCCATTCCCGACTCGATGGGCGTCTCGGTTGAAACCAAGCACGGCAATATCGTCATCTCGGGAGACCTCAAGCTTGAGCATGAAGACGGCGAGCCGAGCGAGAAAGAAAAAGAGGTGTGGGGAACGCTCAGCAAAGACAACAATATTCTCTTTATTGCCGATTCCACCAATGCTGAGAAGACCGGATTCTCGATTCCCGAGATGCGCGTGCACACGAACATCGAGGAAATCATTCGGGGCGTCGAAGGCCGACTCATCATTGGAACCTTTGCCTCACAGTTCGCCCGCATGATCCACATCATCGCTATCTGTGAGCAGCTCGGCAAGAAGGTCGTTACCGAGGGCCGCAGCATTAAGACAAACATCGAGATTGCTCAGAAAGCTGGCCTCCTCAAGGTAAAGAGCGGAACCATCATTCCAGTACAGGAGATCGGCAACTATCCCGCCGATCGGATCGTGGTCATTTCTACGGGTGCGCAGGGTGAAGAGTTTGCAGCCCTGATGCGCATCGCCACCAAGCAACACAAGTACATCACGCTCAATGAGCGCGACACCATCATGCTCTCCTCGTCAGTCATCCCAGGAAACGAGCTCTCGGTGCAGAAATTGAAAGACAATCTCTACCGGCGCGGCGCAAACATCATCCACTACCGGGCTTCCGACGTGCACTCCACCGGCCACGGCAACTCAGGGGAACTGGTGTGGATCAATCAACAGGTAAAGCCTCGATTCTTCATGCCTGCCTACGGCTACCACTCGATGCTCCGCTGTCATGCAAACGCCATGATTGAAGCGGGCTTTCCAAAGGAGAATATCATTCTGCCCGACAACGGCATGGTGATTGATATCAAGAACGGCAACGAGGTCGTGATC
>CAZKXF010000094.1:0-2147 GCA_964556805.1 uncultured Candidatus Saccharibacteria bacterium | reverse complement strand
GTAACGCGCGAGCTCGCAGAGTTATTGCAACGATGTTCGTCGGCTTCCGTGCGAAAACCCGCCGCATGCGCAAGGCGATCGCGGTCGTGCTGTTCTTCCTCGTCGGATGCAAGGACAAGGCGCCGCCGCCGGTCGCCTCCACCGCCACCACCGAGACGAAGCCAGCGTCGAGCGTCCGCTACATCGTCGCGAAGCCGGTGATCACGAGATCACCGATTCCGTCCCGGTTCAGAGCGCCGATCCCGCATGACCGCAAGGTCGTCGACACGAAGCCGGAGACGTTCCCTCCATATCCATACATGCAGGCCGCGATCGAAGAACGCATTTTGCACCTCGAGAAGGTGATCAAGGAGGCGAAGATCGTCGCGCACAGCAAGAAGGGCGATGTGGTGGGTCTCGGCTCCTCGGTGACCATCCAGAAAGATGGCGAGAAAGAGCACCGCACCTACACCATCGTAGGATCCGAGGAAGCGAATATCCATGAGCATAAGCTCTCGTACCTCTCGCCGCTAGGCGAGGCGCTGATGGGAAAAACGAAGGGCGATGCATTTACCTTCTCAACCCCGAATGGCAAGATGTCGTACACGGTGGTTGAGGTGAAGTAGGAACGATTCAACTGGGGATGAGCAGAGCCCGCGGCCAAAGGCTGCGGGCTCTGCTCATTCCAGCCGCTTGTCTTTTGGTTTTTCGGGACGTAGGATAGAGGGAATGTCATCGCTTGAAGAGCTCCGGAAGGAGCGGGAAGGGAAGCGGGATGCGCTCCGTGCGCGGGGAGTTGATCCCTATCCGGCTCGCTCGGCGCGCACGCACAGTATCGCCGAAGCGCACGAGAAGTTCGATGCGCACGCCGAGAGCAACATGGTGCTTACGCTTGCCGGACGCATCATGTCGCTGCGGCGTCACGGCGGCTCAACGTTTGCCGACATTTTCGACGGCACCGAGCGGCTGCAGGTGTTCTTCTCGCGTGATGCGCTGGGGGAACAGGCGTACGACCTTCTCTCCGACACCGTCGACCAGGGCGATTTCATCGAGGCGATCGGTACGCTCTTTGTAACCAAGCGCGGCGAGCAGACGCTCGCCGCGCAATCGTGGGTGATGCTCACCAAGTCACTCCAGGCGATCCCCAGCGAGTTTTACGGCATCAAGGATGAAGATGAGCGGTACCGAAAGCGCTACCTCGATTTGCTGTTAAATGACGAGGTGCGGGATATTGCGTACAAACGCGCGAAGTTCTGGAGCGCGGTACGCCGATTCCACGAAGAGCACGGTTTCTTGGAGGTACAAACCCCGGTACTCGAGGTCACCACCGGTGGCGGTGATGCTCGGCCCTTCGCCACGCACCACCATGCGCTCGATATGGAGGTGTACCTGCGCATCTCCGCAGGCGAGCTCTGGCAGAAGCGCCTGATGGTTGCAGGCTTCCCGAAAACCTTCGAGATCGGGCGCATCTTCCGCAATGAAGGCATGTCTGCCGAGCACCTGCAAGACTACGAGCAGTGCGAGGCGTATTGGGCCTACGCCGACTACCGGCAGATGTACGAGTTTTTAAAAGAGTGCTACCAATTTGTCGCGCAGGAAACTTTCGGCACGCAGAAGTTTTCAATACGCGGCTTCGAGGTCGACCTTTCGGGAGAGTGGCCGGTAATCGATTTTGCCGAAGAGATAGAACGACAGACTGGGGTCAACATGTGGGAGGCGAGCGATGAGGATATGCACGCAAAGCTTCGAGAGCTCAAGGTGGAGTATGACGCAAAGAATGCAAAGCGCGAACGCCTGATCGATACGCTCTGGAAGTACTGCCGCAAGTCTATTGGTGGTCCGGCGATCCTCATCAACGAGCCCACGATCACCTCGCCGCTTGCAAAGGCGCAAGCTAATAATCCACGTGTCGTCGAGCGCTTTCACTTCATCATTGCAGGCTCCGAGGTAGGACAAGGCTACAGCGAGCTCAATGACCCGCAAGATCAGAAAGCTCGTTTCGAATTGCAGCAGAAGCTGCGCGATGCGGGCGATGAAGAGGCGCAGATGGCTGATCTCGAGTTTGTGGAAGCGCTTGAGTACGGCATGCCGCCGACTGCCGGCCACGGGTTCTCCGAGCGACTCTTTGCATTTCTTATGGACAAGCCGGCGCGAGAGATACAGCTATT
>CAZKXF010000093.1:863-2165 GCA_964556805.1 uncultured Candidatus Saccharibacteria bacterium | reverse complement strand
CGGTTGTGCGGACGTAAGAGCATAAGACGGAAGGGCAGTACAAAAGGCCGGCGCCGAAGGCGCCGGCCTTTTGCCTGTCTCTCTGGCGTTAGAACTACTCTGTGAGCACGAAGGTGAGCGCTTTGCCGCGCGCCGCGCCGCGCCCCGTGCGGCCGATACGGTGCACGTAATCTTCGTAGGTTCCGGGCAGATCGTAGTTGATGACATGCGAGACGCGATCGACGTGGATGCCACGCGCCGCAACGTCGGTTGCAACGAGGACACGGACCGAGCCTTCCTTAAAACGCTTGAGGGCTCGCTGACGCTGCGGATGCGACTTGTTGCCGTGAATCGATTCGGCGGAGATGCCCGCCTTATTGAGCTGCTGGCCGAGCTTCTCGACGCTGTGCTTCATGGCGCCAAAGAGGATTACGCGCGTGAATTCATTCTCGTCACCGAGGAGCTTCACGAGCGTTTCGAACTTGTCGTGCGCGCTGTAGGTAACGACATCCTGCGCGATGTTGGTGGTAATGTCCTTCTTGCGCACCGAGACGATCTCGGGGTTGCGGAGAAAGTCGTGGATCAGCGCCTCGATGCTCTTTGACATCGTCGCCGAGAAGAAGAGCGTCTCACGATCGGCAGGAATATCCTTGAGGATCTTGCGCATGTCGTGAATGAAACCCATGTCGAGCATGCGGTCGGCTTCGTCGAGTACGATGGTACAGATGCCTTGTGGGCGCAGCGCCGCACGATCGATGAGATCTTGCACGCGACCGGGCGTACCGATTACGAAGTGGTTCTTGCGGCGCAAGCTCTGGATTTGCGGACGGATGTTGGTACCGCCGACACAGATGGTTGAGTAGATCTTGAGTCCCTGCGAGAGCTTCTTGAGTTCCTGCTCTACCTGGATGGCGAGCTCGCGCGTAGGGGTGAGGATCAAAGTCTGGCGCGAGTACGCTTTGAGTGTCTTGTTGATAAGGGGGATCAGAAAGGCCGCCGTTTTGCCGGTTCCGGTGTTGGCCAAGCCCACCACGTCACGTCCTTGAAGGATGTGCGGAATGATCTGGTCCTGGATTGGGGTTGGGGTCTGAAGTCCTGACTTCAAGACGGTGGTCAGGAGCGGCTGCTCGAGCCCGAAGTCTTTGAAGCCGTGTACTGGGGTGTACACCTCTTCAGGTACATCAACCACAGGATTGCGGTTGATGTACTGCGAGACGTCGAAGGTGCTCATTTTGCGGCCTCCTCGCCCGCTGCGGTTGCCGCCATGTGGGCGGCTTGCACCAAAGCTACCGCCGCGGCGATTGCCGAAGCGTGATTGTGGTC
>CAZKXF010000093.1:0-853 GCA_964556805.1 uncultured Candidatus Saccharibacteria bacterium | reverse complement strand
AGGCATTCCGACTAGGTCGGGTCTTTGTATAGGTCATCGAGTGTGTATTTAGGGCCTTGTGCAGGTAGTAATCCGAATCTGTTGTATAGTTCGCAGCTCAAGAGCCCTACACGAGTATCTCAAGTTGCCGACATAATAATATGAAATGAAAAAGAAGTCAAGGAGCTGCAGCGATGTTTTGTGACCGGGGGTTTGAAGATTTGAAACATACGACTGAGCTGTACAGATCGACCCACGGTGGCGTGAGCCGATCCGTGGGTCATACAAGACGACTCCCAAAAGAGATCGTGAGTCCTCTATTGCGGACCCCTCTCGCGATGCACAGCTTTGCAGCTTGCGTATCGCTTGTATAGATGCGCACCTCCTGGTGCGCTGCACCTGCCGTCACGACAAGGAGTATGCCGGCTTCTACATCAATAATCTTCACGTTTCGCCGGCTACCGCCCTTGCCACGGGGTAAATCGATAACCCCCGAGCAAATGTTCGTGACTTCGCTGCACGACGCTGCCACCTCTGCGGCGATGGCAGCAACCGGAATGAAGGTGGAATGGTCACCGCCGTATTTTCCACCGCGCCTGCTAATCAGCTTCGACATGGGAACCTCCTAAATGTATAGTACACTATTTATAGTGAGTTGTCAAGTTGTGCACCTAGATAGAGAACATTCGGTATGGCTGTCTGAACACACCTAATTTTCAAAGCTGAGCTTTTCAAAAATATATTCAAGGTTTTCGAATCCTGCACGCAAGCAAAGCAGTTTGCTTGCTGCGGCGCACATTTTAAAAGCACCCAAAGGGTGCCTTAAAATGTGCGCCGGGCAGGATTCGGTCACGAGTTCGTAATTTGCTTCGCT
>CAZKXF010000092.1:0-2183 GCA_964556805.1 uncultured Candidatus Saccharibacteria bacterium | reverse complement strand
CCCACGCTCATCCAGGATTTCCTCGGATGGCGTTTTTTGTTGCCGTAGAGCGCCTCGACAAAAGCACCTTTTCATAGTAGACTCACCAGGTTCTTTTTATTAGTTCTCACAGGGCGTCGGGTAATCCCGCACACACGCACAGGGCCACGAGTATTGGGTGCGCGGCGCGGCACTCTGCTACAGACACATGAACGACACACACACGGCGGTCGCTGACGACCGCGACGTTGCTGAACAGACGCCTGAAGAAGAGCGCGAGGCGGCGCGTCAGAACAGTCCGATGCACAACTTAGTAGCCGAAAGTCCGATGCCGCCAAGCATCGGCGACATCGTGGAAGGTACCGTCTCGGCCATCGGCCGCGCACGCGTCTTCATCGACCTGCCGCCGTTCGGCTCTGGCATCATCTACGGCCGCGAGTACATGAACGCGCGCGACATTCTCCGCAAGGTGAACGTCGGCGATACCATCGCCGCAAAGGTAGTCGATGTCCACAACGAAGATGGCTACATCGAGCTATCGCTGAAAGAAGCGCGCCAAGCCCTCATTTGGACCGACGCCGAAGCTGCAGTAAAAAAGCAGACCGTAATGAGCTTACCGGTCAAAGAAGCCAACAAGGGCGGCCTCATCCTCACCTGGCAGGGCATCTCGGGATTCCTTCCCGCCTCACAGCTCTCCGCCGAGCACTACCCGCGGGTTGAGGACGGAGACAAGGACAAGATCTACAGCGAGCTCCAGAAGCTCGTCGGCGAACATTTAAACGTCATCATCATCACGGCCGACCAGAAAGAAGGCAAGCTCATCTTCTCGGAGAAGGGACCGCAGGAGAAGGAAGAGAAAGAAGAGAAGGTTAGCCGCTACACGGTGGGTGACGTTATGCAGGGCGAGGTGACCGGCGCGGTAGATTTCGGCGTCTTCGTTAAGCTCGAAGAGGGACTCGAGGGGCTTGTGCACATTTCTGAACTCGACTGGGGCCTCGTGGAGGATACCCGCGCACTCTACAAGGTAGGCGATAAGGTGCGGGTCAAGATCATCGAAGTTAAGGACGACAAGATCTCGCTCTCAATCAAACAGCTCAAGGAGAACCCGTGGGTCGCCGCCGCAAAGAAGTACCGTAAGGATCAGATCGCACAGGGCGTAATCATTAAGTACAACAAGCATGGCGCGCTCGCCTCGATCGAGGAAGGCGTCGCTGGCTTGGTACACATCTCTGAGTTTGCTTCTGAGGAAGAGCTCCGCAAGACGCTCGAGCTCGGCAAGAGCTACGCGTTTAAGATCATGCTCTTCGAGCCAAAAGAGCAGCGTATGACGCTCTCGTACAAGGAAGCACAGAAAGAGGCTGCCTAACCCAACACAAGAGCCGCGCCCGAAGGGCGCGGCTCTTTGTGTACAGGGCCTTCTACGCACCCCCGCACTGCGTCGTTTGAACATCTCGCCTATAGTGCCCTGCATACGTCAGGGCGTGCGAAAAGTACGCAGTGCGGGGGTGCACGTGAGAATCCTAGTTATACTCGTTCATCGCCGCTACGTACCCTTTCTCGACGACGGTACGCAGCACGTCGTTGACGCGCACGCCCACCTTCTGGAGGACGAGCACCTCCGGCTTCTTGAATTCGCCGAGCAAGAAATCGAGGACCGCCGGCTCCCCTTTCGGTTTTTTGAGCTTGCCGGCCGGTGTTCTCGGACAGATGCCGACGCGTATGCGTATGAAGTCTTTTGTCTTAAGCGCGCGAATAATCGACTCTACGCCGTTGTGACCCCCGGAGCTGCGTCCAAACGCAACACGTACTGTCCCGAGCGGCAAGTCGACGTCATCGTAAACCACCACGAGCTGCTTCGCCTTCTTGCTGCTTGTCACGAGCTTCGCCACCGCGCTCCCCGACTTATTCATGAAAGTTTCCGGCATGAGCACGGTCACTGCTTCGTCCCCCACTATACCCTCCGCAATGAGTGACGCGTACTTCTTCGATGCGACAAGATCCGGGAAGCTGTGCGATCGTAGAAAGTGTGCAAGGACGATACGCCCGGTGTTGTGCCGCGTACTTTCATACTCACTTCCCGGGTTTCCAAGGCCAACAACGTAGTGCATAGTGTCATCAATACTAGCACAGCGTTTAGCGGCGCGATAAAACGCCTTTCTCCTTGTGTCAACATTTTGCGCGTTGTATACTGTAGGCCACGTTGC
>CAZKXF010000091.1:0-2200 GCA_964556805.1 uncultured Candidatus Saccharibacteria bacterium | reverse complement strand
CCACCGTATGGTCGCAGCGCGTATTCCCACCGAACACTCCCGCTTTTGTGCCAAGCGGACAGGCTATGTCTCCCTCAAGTTGAATAAGGAGGATATACTGCGTCGCCGTCGGCCTACGGTACATCGCTCCCTTGTAGGAGCCAGTGAGCGGGCCAGCAGGCTTCGAAGAATCGATGTACCCGCTGAGCGCAGTTCGAAATGCGGTGCTGGCTGCCGTCGATTCAGCGTAGGCAGAAGCATTCCAGCAGTTTCCTCCTGCATGACCAACCCCTATGCACGACCAGCTACTGCTTCCTGGATACGCTCCGTTGTCCGAGAAGTACAGCTCGATCGCTTTTTGGTACTCTTTAATTTGTGCAAGGTAGCTTGCGTTACGCGCCTTCTCTCTGGCGCTATTGAGCGATGCGAGCACCACGCTCGCCAGAAGACCGATGATCGCGATGACGACGAGGAGTTCGATCAAGGTGAAGCCACGGCTCTTTCGTTGAAACATAGAAGCTGCAAAAACTAGCAAGGGGTATACGGCTATGCTACGCGGTTCTGAGGCTCGGTACCAGCAAGGTAGTCCACAATGCTCTGGGCCGCCATGGTGGCCATCGCCGCACGCGTCTCTTCGGACGCCGAGGCGATGTGCGGTGTGAGCACCGCACTCTCGCACTCGGCGAGGCCGGGCGCAAGCGCAGGCTCATTCTCGAAGACATCCAACCCGGCTCCTCGGATGGTGCCCTGCTTGAGCGCCGCAACCAGTGCTACCTCGTCAATGATAGGGCCGCGCGACGTGTTGATGAGGTACGCGCTCTTTTTCATGAGTGCTAAACGTTCCGCATGTATGAGGTGATGGGTGGTCTCAAGGAGCGGCACGTGAATGGTGACAACATCCGCTTCGCTGAGCACCTCCTCCACGCTCGCTTTAAATGCCGCGCCAGTCGCCGCTTCAAACTCCCGAGACTGCTTGATGTCGTAGTAGATAACCTGCATGCCTAAGCCCTTACCGCAGATCTCCGCAACCCGAGAGCCGATGCGTCCGGCACCGAGAAGCCCGAGCGTCTTTCCCTTCAGATCCGTTCCCAGGAGCATCATCGGCGCCCACCCGTCGTACGCACCCTGCCGCACCATTCGGTCCCCTTCTGCAATGCGCGAAGTAACGGCAAGCATGAGCGCCACCGTATGCTCGGCAACGGTATCCGTGAGCACGCCCGGCGTGTTCGTTACCACTACCCCACGCTTCTTTGCTTCCGCAACGTCGACGTTATTGAATCCTACGGCGTAGTTTGCAAAAATTTTCGCCTGCGGCGCGGCGTCCAGTACCGTCGCGTCAATGGTATCGGTCAAGAGACAGAGCACCGCGTCGTACGGGTGCTCCTGGAGCGCGGCGGCGAGCTCTTGCGGCGTGAGTACGCCGTCTTTTTCGCTTACCACCACCTCGTGCCCTGCATCGCGCAGCAGCTCGATGCCTGCGTCAGGAATGCGTCGCGTTACAAAAATAGTTCCCATATGTTCCATTCACTTAATCCGTGTATAGCACTGATGATAGCACGTGAGGTGCGTGCTACACTCGATGCTATATGGCGCAGCAGTACGACTTTGTAGCAATCGGTGACATCGTCATCGACGCGTTTATCCAACTCTCCGAAAAAGACGCCAAGGTGGTGGGAGAGAACGGCCGCAAGAAACTGCAAATGGACTTCGGCGAGAAGCTCCCCTACAAGGATGTGACGGTGGTGAACGCCGTCGGCAACTCCCCAAACGCCGCGGTCGCAGCGCACCGACTCGGTCTCAAAGCGGCCCTCGTTACCAACGTCGGCCACGACCGGTACGGAAAGGACTGCCTCGACGCGCTCCGCCGCGAGGGCGTCTCGACCGACTACGTCAAGGTCCACGAGGGGAAGCTCACCAACTACCACTACGTCTTACGCTTGGGCGCCGAACGAACCATTCTCATTAAGCACGAGCACTACCCGTACGTTCTGCCGGCTTTCGAGATGCCGCCGCGGTACATCTACTTCTCGTCGGTAGGCGAAGATGCGCTCGAGTTCCAGCACGAGGTCGCGGCGTACGTACAAGCACATCCTGAGACGAAGCTCGTCTTCCAGCCTGGCACGTTCCAGATACGGCAGGGGTACGAAGCACTGCAGGATCTCTACGAGGTCACCGCGATTTTCTTCTGCAACAAAGAAGAGGCGCAGGCCATCCTCGAGAC
>CAZKXF010000090.1:0-2286 GCA_964556805.1 uncultured Candidatus Saccharibacteria bacterium | reverse complement strand
CAAACAGCGCGTGGATGTCGTACGTAGTATTGCAGTGCTCGATCCACTCCCGGCCGTGCACCGAGAGAAGAGCGAGTTGGTAGCCAGCCCTGCGCACCCGCCCAACGATATCCCGTGTTCCCGCAACCTCGCGGAAGTTGGCGCGGATGTGTCGCTTGAGCTCGTTGTGCGATCCGAACTTCGGATACGCTTTCACCACTTCCGCGATGTATTCACCTTCCGTCAGGTTGCCGTGGAAGAACTCCCACACTGCCGGCAACATGAGCGGGTTACGATGCCCTGTGGGGCCCTCAAGCAGCTCGGAAGGATCGAGACCGTGCTTCTTCCCCAGGTCAAACCCCGTGTCTTTGATGCCCGTCAAGAGCACCTCCGACAGGTCGAATATGACGCACTGGATGGACATGACGCTCCTCCGCGCATTTCGGTTCTGGCTCGACCATACTGCTTCTTGGAGAGATAATCAAGCAAAAAGAAACCGCTCCGGCGAACCGGAGCGGCAAAGTCGCAATAGGGCCTGCAGACCTTACGCCGCAAGCGCGAGGTAGCGGTCTGCACGCCGGCAGGTTTCCTCGACCTTTTCCTGCGCGCGGCCGATGTAGCTCTCCGGCGCACGGAAGAGCTCGTGGAGCTCGGCAGGAATAGCGCGCCACGCCTCGCACAGAGCGGGGTCTTCAGCGGCCAGAGCTTCGACTGCCTGCACGAGCGTCCTGCCGTCCTTGCGGAGCGGCATGGCGCGATGGTTGATGGCTTCGTGGGCGTCGCCCTCGTAGCCGTACATCTGCAGCGCCAGGTAGAGCGGCTCAGCCAGAATGGCGTCGCCCGACATAGCGAGGTTGCGTCGGCATGCCTCCTCGCTGACCTGCAGGCGGCTGAGAAATGGCCTGCCGTCGCTCCCTTTCCGCAGCAGCACATCGAGCTGGGAGGTAACGTTGACGACGATCGTCGGAAAGTCGCGACTGACCGAGCTGCCGACGAGGTCGCGCTGATGCTCGCTGATCATGATCATCAGCACCTTCATGAACTCGGCAATCGTCTTCACGTAGGTCCCATCGAGGTTCTCGAAGTTGAGCGGATTGCGCTTGTGCGCCATCGTGGATGAGCCGACCTGGCCCGCCTCGAACGGCTCACCGAGTTCCGCGATCTCACTGCGCATGAGGTGCCGCCCATCCCTTCCGAGCTGCCCGAGCGAAGCCGAGAGGCCCAACACCGAGAAGAGGTAGTACGCGAGCGGCTCCGGCGGCAAGATCTGGGTGCTGATAGGCGCAGGCTTGAGGCCGAGCCGTTCGAGCACGCGATCCTCGAAGATCACACCGTCTCTGCCGTCGATGCCGAGCCCGGCCTGCGCGTTGTACGCGCCAACCGCTCCGGACACCTTACCCACCAACCCTTCGGCGAACCGGTCCATTTCCATTGCGTTAAACAGCACGCGGCTGAGAATGGTGGCGAACCAGAAGCCCACGGTGGTCGGCAGCGCATGCTGGCCATGCGTCCTGCCAATCTGCACCTGCCCGGCATAGCGCCAGGCCTGCTCCCGCAGGCATCGAACGACCTCGACCAGCTTCACCCGCACGACAAACGTATGGGCGCGGATAAACTGGATGGTCCGGCCCGTGTCGATGACATCGTAGCTCGTGAGCGGCACGTGCACCCATCGGCGCAACGGCTCGGGCAGGATGTCCTGCATGAGCCGCACGAGAGCACGAATATCGTGCTTGGTGATGGCCCGCTCCACCGTATCCATCTCGGTTGTCGTGATGGCGAGAAGCCGTTCCCGGATTTCCGGCGTCAGCAGGGCGTAGTCCTGTGGAGGGATTACGCCCACTTCCGCAAGCGTATCCAGAGCCGCGAGTTCCACCTCGACCAATGTCCGGGCAAGATTGTCGTAGCCGAAGGTGGCTACTAGATCCTTAGGCTGGTACCGGGGATTACCCGGCATCATGAGGTTGGCCATAGAACGTCTCTCCCAATCAAAGGTCATGGCGCCCTATGCGCCTAGATCCGGGGGCATCATACCCACTCTCAAGCGACCGCACAACTCCGGCTCCCGGGAGGTTTTGCTACAATAGTTACATGAACTCCACTTCCTCTCACGATAGCGAAACACCGGCGAACGGCCAGCAAGTCATCACTGCCTGCGCTTTAATTCATCACAACTTCGATGGAGCGGAAAAAGTATTTCTGCCGAAGCGCGCTGCTACTAAAAAATTCTTGCCCGATGTTTATGAGATTCCCGGGGGCCACATCGACTACGGCGAAGACATCATTGCGGGACTCACACGAGAGATC
>CAZKXF010000089.1:0-2322 GCA_964556805.1 uncultured Candidatus Saccharibacteria bacterium | reverse complement strand
CAGCACCTCGGGTTCGCGCTTGGTCCCATCGAAGTTTGGCCGCCAGTCGACCGTCTGCTTCTCGAGATCGCGGAGCATCTCCTCGGCAATTTTCGACATCTTGGCTTCGGTGTATCGGTAGGCGGCGGCCGAGTCCCCATCGATCGAGCCGAAGTTTCCCTGGCCTATGACGAGCGGGTAGCGCGTCGCAAACGGCTGAGCGAGCTTTACCATGGCGTCGTACACCGCCGCATCGCCGTGCGGATGGAAGCTACCGAGCACGTCTCCCACCACGGTAGCGGATTTTTTGAAACGCGCGTTTGCAGTGAGGCCATTGAGGCGCATCGAGTAGAGGATGCGGCGGTGGACGGGTTTGAGGCCATCGCGCACGTCAGGCAGCGCGCGCGAGGTGATCACCGACATGGCGTAGTCGAGGTACGAGGTGCGCATCTCGTCGGTGATGCTCTGCAGCATCACCCCCTTTTCTGTGCCGTCGGATGCCGCTTCCGGCTGCTCGTCAGGAGTCGTATCGGGTTGCTTCTTTCGTGCCATGGAAACAGTATCGGAATCCTAAATTCCTTTCATTATACCATACAATGCCTCATGTTACTCGTCTTTTGCCCTCGTGGAGGTGGCGATGAGCACCTGGCGTCTGCCGACCGGCTCGACCCCCGCTTCGCTTCCGCGACGCATCGAGTAGGGAGCGCGCTTTGCCTCCTCCGGCGCTTCGGTGGTGTACGCGCCCGATGGCGAGAGGCCTTCGGGTTCCGGCTTTTCTCCGCTTCTCAATGCGCCAATGAGCTGGCCGAGATTATCACGTGCACCCGCAAAGGTGCTGCCAAGCGAGCGCTCCTCGCGCGGCGCAAACACCACGTTCTTGTCGCCATCGGTTGGGAGCGCGTCCAGGCGAAGCGGCAGCGTAGCACCCCATCCGAGTGCAACGAGACCAGTGACGCCAAGCGCCGCCATAAAGGCAACCTGCATTCGTACGTCTTTCGGCTTTTCGCGGAGGCGCTCGATGGTCTGCTTCATAGCATTAGTGCTTCAGTACAATGATAGCACTCTCCATCTCAAGGAGATCTTTTTTCTTCACGGTAAACTTTTCTTCCGCTGCCGTGCCTTCCGCTCCCTCTTCTTTGAGGAATGCGCTGAGGATGTCGTTGGAGCTGTAGTGCATGGGTATGATGGCGCGCGCCTCGAGCTTCACGGCGAGTGCTGAGGCTGCCGGTACATCGAGCACATCGCCGCCGCCGATCGGCACGAAGAGAATGTCGATGTCGCCGAGCGCTTCGAGAATTTTAGTATCGAGCTTGCTGTCGCTAAGCGCGCCGAGGAACACCATCGTGATGCCCTCGAGCGTCACCTGGTAGATGGTGTTGATGCGCTCGAGGCGATCGTAGAGCGTCTTCACCCCGAAGCCGCGCGCCGTCACCTCGCCGATCTCGTACTCGCCGGGGCCACGCACCACAAAGGGCTCCCGTTCGCCGTAGGTGACCTGCTCTACACCGTTGAAATCCGGATGGTTCACTGAAACGAATGCGATATCTGCACCAAACTTCACCGGATCGAGCTTCGACTGTTTCGATATCGGATTGAAGGCGAGTGTGGTGGTGCCAAATGACACCTTGAAGCACTCTCCGCCGTGGTAGGTAATCACCATAGTACGCGTATGATACCGCACGCGAAGCGCAGTGTCATCTGGTGCGCGAACCGTATGAAGTCCCCCGGACGGTTCGCGCACCCGCCGCCCTTGTGTCAGAGCTCATTGAATGCCACTAATAGAAATCAGAAGGGTGTGGTGTTACTCGTTTGACTGCACGGAAGTGCGGGAGCGAAACAGCGGGTCCACCTAGGGCGTACGAGAGACAATGGGTCCTCAAGTCCGTCTTCAAGCCACCAGGTACAATTTAACGGGAGTCGCGGCGCCACCAGCGCCGCATTCTTTTTTTAAGAGTTAGTTTTTTAAGAGTTAGTTAGATTAGAGGAGAGAAATCTCACAATCCCCACCCGCATCTCCACCCCTTGACAGCTTGCGCGGTGGTGCTACTCTGCAGGTGTTCGTGCGCTCCGCGTTTCGGAGTCGAGCATGGACTTGTTCCAGACATTGCTTGAGGGAGGGTTTCGTCATGATGAAGCGACGGCACTCCGGCATGCAGGGCCCGGAGATCGAGCGGTTCGGCGGCATCGGCGACCTGGGCTCGGCGGGCGCCCACGGCTTCTGCTGGCCGAACAACTACGGCTGACCACCAACGACCAGCCGGGAGGGCCTTCAGGCCCTCCCGCCTACCCCACGCTCATCCAGGCTTTCCTTTTAAAAGGTTTGAATTTAGCTTGATTTAGTTT
>CAZKXF010000088.1:510-2434 GCA_964556805.1 uncultured Candidatus Saccharibacteria bacterium | reverse complement strand
GCAAGATGTCGATAGCGCCATTGCGAACTCGCACCACCGTCGATGGCGGGCCGCTGCGCGGCCCGCCATCGATCACTCTATCGATCATCGCCGCTCGCTCGCCAAACTGTGCGAGGATGCCCGATACAGCTGCCTGGGGCTCGCTGCCGCTTACATTCGCGCTCGTACAGGTAATCGGCACACCGAGTTCTTCGGCGAGTGCCTGCGCTAACGGATCTAACGAGATGCGAAAGCCGATGGTTCGATCGGCAGGTAGTATCTCACCAGAAATTTCCGGACGCGCAGGTAACACAAGCGTTACCGGTCCCGGCAAAAATCGCTCCGCGATTTTTGCCGCGAGCGCATCAACTACTGCGTACCGCTCGATATCCTCCATGCTCCGCACGAGCCAGCTTGACGCCTTGTCCGCCTGCCGACCCTTGAGCGCGCTAAGTTGCGCGAGCGCCTCAGGATCGAGCGCATCGACTCCGAGTCCGTAGACGGTTTCTGTAGGGTAGAGAATTACCACTATGCCGCTTTTCTATCGGGGTCATTCTCCTTGAGCCACCGATCTGCTTCATCTCCCTCCTGATCATCCGATTCGTCCGGAAACGCGTCAGTTACCGTCACCTCTGGATCGATAAACTCGTGCTCTTCACCCGCATGTTGACGGCGACGCAAGTCGTTCGGACCTCGGTCTTCATTGTATATGCCTCCTGCTTCTGTGACCGTCGAACCGGGACGAACATTTTGATTGAGCTCATCAGCACCGTCGTCGTAGGTGTCCATTCCCGGCATGTTGTTCCTAAATAGGTTGCGGCCCGAGAGCGGTACGTGGCGCTCGGGCTCCCCCACTGTTTTCTTCTTCGGCTTACCAAAACCCTCAAACATTCCAAACATATCAGGTAAAAAAGTAATAAAACTCACTCTTTATTCTACCATGGAAAATATGGTATCGTAGCCTCACATTGCGCGTGTAGCTCAGGTGGTTAGAGCGTTACATTGACATTGTAAAGGTCCCAGGTTCGAGTCCTGGCACGCGCACCCTATGGCCGAAGCCTTCCCCCACAACATCGTTGTTATCTACCACGCAAACTGCCGCGACGGCTTTTCTGCTGCATACGCGGCCTGGAAGAAGTTCGGTGATGAGGCAACCTACCTTCCCGCCAAGTACCAAGAAGCGCTTCCTGAAGGCCTGGCCGACAAGGAGGTGTACATCCTCGACTTTAGCTACTCGAAGGAAGTGCTCACCCAGCTGTCAAGAGCGGCGCGCTCAGTCGTGGTACTCGACCACCACGAGAGTGCGCGAGAAGCGGTCACCTCGTTTCCGCAGAACGTCTTCGCCCAGGATCACTCAGGTGCGGTTCTTGCCTGGCACTACTTCCACCCCGCTTCGCCACTTCCCCGGCTGTTCGCGTACATTGAGGACAGCGATCTGTGGCGACACGCCCGGCCCTACGGAAAAGAAGTCGGTGCGCTCATCGCGGAGTACGACTATACCTTTGAAGACTGGGATCGACTCGTTGCCGATATGGAAGATGAGCAACGCTTCATGGCGCTCATCGCACGAGGAAAGATCTTGAGCGACGCCAAAGAGCGACACGTGCGCGAGCTTGCCGGCTACGCAGAGAAGGTGCTCTTCGAGGGACACGAGGTACTCGCCGTCAACTGTGGTCGCCCATACCGGTCAGACGTCGGCAACCTACTTGCCGAACAGCACCCGCCGTTCTCAATCGTCTGGTACCACTACGGCGGCATGTTTCACCTCTCGCTGCGCAGCCTCCCGCACTTCGACGTCGCGTCGCTTGCTGAAAAACACGGCGGGGGCGGCCACAAGAACGCCGCGAGCATTCGCGTGAAAAACTTCGAGGACATTCCATTCTCCTTCCTATGATCATCCTCGCAATCGAGACGAGCTGCGACGAGACGGCAGTGAGCATCGTGC
>CAZKXF010000088.1:0-500 GCA_964556805.1 uncultured Candidatus Saccharibacteria bacterium | reverse complement strand
CGGGGACCTGTCCCAAGGCGCGCTATGAGGTGCTCGGCAATGCGCTCCTCTCGCAAATTGATATTCACCGCGAGTACGGCGGGGTTTTCCCCGCTATTGCCAAGCGCGAGCACGCTCGCACCCTCGTGCCGCTCCTTGCGCGAGCGCTCGGTGAAGCGCAGCTTCCCGCAAGCCCCTACGCGTTTTCAGATCGCTCGCAAGAAGGCGTGGCGGAGATCCTCTACCGCGAGCACAACCTCGCCAACGACCTCTCTGCATTCTTGACCTCGCAGGAACGGCCTGCACTCGATGCTCTTGCAGTGACAAGCGGTCCGGGACTCGAGCCGGCGCTGTGGGTGGGCATAAACGCCGCGCGCGCGCTCGCGCACGCGTGGGACCTGCCGCTTATACCCATAAACCACATGGAGGGACACATCTTCGTCTCGCTCTTTGACGGCGCTAAGCTCCGCCCCGTGACTTTTCCCGCGCTTGCGCTCCTCATCTCGGGCGGCCACACCGAG
>CAZKXF010000087.1:0-2445 GCA_964556805.1 uncultured Candidatus Saccharibacteria bacterium | reverse complement strand
AAGAACGGCAACGAGGTCGTGATCGGCAAGGACAAAGCGCCGTCCGAGATTATGATGGTCGACGGCTTCACGGTAGGCACCCGCCAGGAGGTCGTGCTCCGCGATCGGCAGTCGCTTGCGCAAGACGGCATGTTCGTGATCATCGCAACGGTGAACACGAAGACCGGTCAACTGCGCAAGTCGCCGGACATCATCTCGCGCGGCTTCGTGTACCTGCGTGAATCGCAGGCGCTCCTCTCGGAAGCTCGCATCCTCATCAAGAAAACGGTGGAGGAGAGTACCAAGAACATGAACCCCGTCAACCTCGACTACGTCAAGGAGGAGATCACTGACAAAGTTACCGGTTTCCTGCTGCAGAAAACCAACAAGACTCCGATGGTCATTCCGGTTCTGATCGGTATTTAATGTCGAACTGATCGGGAAATAAGCAGCGAGCGGCGCGTACGGGCCGCTCGCTTGCTGTACCAGCCGCTCTACGGTACCTTTTCTTTCTACTCACTAATCCAGTACACTTACCCACAATGAATGAGTCCGTCCCCGCCGATTTCTGTGAGCGCAGTCGCGGCCGCTCCTTTGGCGTCATTTACCTCGCCATGCTCCTCTTGGCCCTCCACTGGGCGCTCGTCACGTATGCCAACTCCACATTCTTGCGACAGTTTGTCGATGACGCGGCGATCGGCATCTTCTACACCATCGGTTCGGCGCTCACGGTGATAGCCTTTCTCTTCATCTCCCGTGCACTCGGCAAACTGGGCAACTACAAGCTCACCGGCGTGCTGATTGCGGTCGAAGCAGCCACACTTGTCGGACTCGCCTTTGCCGATTCGCTGCGCGTTGCGATTCCGCTCTTCGTGCTCCACCACACCCTCGTGCCGCTCATGCTCTTCAACATTGATGTGTTCACCGAGTACTTCATCGGCACCGAAGAAGCCTCGACCGGCAGCCGACGAGGGGCGGCACTGACGATCATAAGCCTTGCGGGTGCTATCGCGCCTCTGGCGACCGGCTTTATTCTAGGCAGCGGCGAACCGCGTTTCACCGCACTCTACCTTACGAGCGCCGCGCTCTTGCTACCCCTTGCCTACCTCATCGCGCAGAATTTCCGCACCTTCACCGATCCGCCGTACCGCGCCATCAATGTTCTGGATGCCATTCGCTGCTTCTGGACCACCCGTGATCTCCGCTTCGTCTTTCTCGCACACTTCCTCCTGCAGCTCTTCTTCGCCTGGATGGTGATCTACGTGCCGCTCTACCTCGCAACCGTTATCGGCTTCTACTGGAGCGAGATCGGTTTCATCCTCTTTGTCGGCCTCTTGGCGTACGTGTTACTCGAGTATCCCATCGGGCAGATTGCCGATCGCTACCTTGGCGAGAAAGAAATGATGGCCGCCGGCTTCATTGTGCTCGTTGTCTCGGTGGGAGCGCTCGGCCTACTCATTACGCCGCTTGTGATTCCATGGGCAATCACCATGTTTATGACCCGCGTAGGGGCAAGCCTGGTTGAGGCCACTACCGAGAGCTATTTCTTTAAGCACACCACGAGCGGCGAGGCGAACACCATCAGCTTCTTCCGCAGTACGAGGCCGCTCGCGTACCTGGCTGGTGCGCTCCTCGGTAGCTTGACGCTCCTCTACCTTCCCTTCCAGGGCATCTTCTTCGTGCTCGCTGTCGCCATGGTGCCCGGCATCGGCTTTGCGCTCGCGCTTAAGGACACGAAGTAACCTTCCCTGATGAAGCTGAGCTGTAGTTATTTGACTTTGCATAACCAATATGTTATTATATACGTTAGCCCGCTATCGATTGACTCCGTAACCCCCGCGAGGTACAGCCCCATGAGTATCGAGGTGATCGCTCAGTCCTTCCGCCTGCGTCGTCGCCTGACCGGAGATACGTTCACTACAACTTCCTTCGGCCTCGATCTCAACGTAATGATCGCGTGCGAAATCGAGCGGCGCGCCGAAAAGCTTCAGCGACAAGTTCTTCAGCAGGAGTACCGGCTGTACTGCCTGCTCATTTCGGAAGTGACGGCACTTCCCCTCGATCAGCAAGACGCCTTCGTTCGGCGTCTCGACAAGCTCGAAAAGGAGCTTGCGGTACGCAAGCCGAAAGCTCCGTCGCTTCGAGCGGCACTCCGCAAACGTCGATTGGCCACTCACGAAGACAACCAACAGCGCGGGGGGCGTGTCCATCCCACCGTGCTCGGTAGGCTTCGCCGAATGACCGCCGCATAAGACTCTTCCTCCAAACGACCGCACGTACCTGAGGTACACGTGCGGTCTTTACGTTTCATCTCCCAGCGTATACCCACTTTTATTCAGCGAAATGATTCCTTCACACCTTAGGTTTTCCAATTGCTTCACTATCCGAGACTCTTCGTACGGCAAGAGACCGATGAGCTTCTTTTTACTGAACCTACGATCAACCCTACTCAGCACACGCACAATA
>CAZKXF010000086.1:0-2478 GCA_964556805.1 uncultured Candidatus Saccharibacteria bacterium | reverse complement strand
GCCGCGAGCATGGGCACCAGAGAAGGTCGCACTGCTACTGACTGCCCCTGCTCTTCTGATGGCAACGCCTCCAGAGGCATTTTGACCTCTTCTGGCTGCAAGACAGCGGGGTGCCGGCGAGCTCTTAGACGTCCATGACTCGATACTGACGGGACGCGTCGGAGCGCGACCGCAGTAGCCGCTTCCTTCTCTGGTGCCTCATGAGCGGGCTCGGATGCAACCTCTGCTGGCTGCAAATCCTCTTCGGAGGGTTCTACTACCGCTACTTCCTCCGAGTATGGAGACTCGCCCGCTCGTGAGGGCTCCTCTGGTGCAGCTACCGGCGGCAGAAGCTCTTCCGAGTCGGACGTATACCGTACGGCGGTCTCCATGAGGTGCTTCCGATAGGCAGGCGCCGGTCGAGACCGCTCCACCTGCTCTCTGCGCATTTCCTCCTGCCGCTTCTCCAGATCGCGCTTCGTGATCTCCGTATTCGTCCGCACCTGTCCCCTCTTGTGAGACGCAATAGCACCCTCTCGCACGTACCAAGTCTTTCCAATGACCACCGCATCGAGCTTGTCTTTCCTGCACAGCTGACCAACGTAGTCGGCAGTGTAGCCCGCTTCGTCAGCGGCCCGGGATGCCTTTACGTAGGTTTTCCCATCGATGGTTACGGTATCCATGTAGCTTCATTATACGCACATCCTTCCTACCTCCCAGTACCTGGACGTGTGTATAGCACTCCCGACCGAGCCGACATAACTAATCGTTAAGCGCCGAAATTCGTTCCGTAAGGATTTCGCGAAGGACCTTCGGATTGGCAGTTCCAGAAGTTGCCTTCATACCCTGTCCAATGAGAAATTGGAGCGACGCCTCTTTTCCCTGGCGATACTCTGCCACTACTGTGCGATGGTCGGCGATAATAGCGTCGGCAAGAGCTACCAGCTCTTCGCGGCCGCTCTTCTGGAGTAGGCCTCGCTCTTGAGCTGTCAGCACTGGATCTTTTCCTTCGAAGACCACCTCCGCAAGAATATCCTTAGCCACCCGCGAGGTAATAGCCTCTTTCCCTACCATATCCATGAGGTTGGCCAGATTCTGTGCCGAGCCGTCGGCAATACGACGCTCGGGATGCTCCTGGATGTAGCCCACCAAATCAGAAGTAATGTAGTGAGCAAGCCGAAGACGCGTTTGTGGAGTATCAATCTTCTGCTCCTCGAGTGCTCTACGTGCCCCGTCGAAGAGTTCGAGTGCTCCCTCCTGCGCTATGAGTATCTCGACTGGACTACTCGGCAATCCGAGATCACCTAGTCTTCTCCTTATTTTACTTGGTATTTCTGGCATCATCTCGTCTAGACGAGTTATTGAAAGCTCTGGAATCTGCCCAATGTTGAGCTTCGGAAGATCGGGGTCCGGGAAATACCGATAGTCATGTGAAGACTCTTTCTTTCGTTGCTCCACCGTCTTTCCTGCCACTTCATCCCATCCGCGCGTCTCTTGCTGTACCTGCTTCCCCTCTTCTAACTGAGCGATTTGGCGGGCAACCTCGAAAGCAATCGCCCGCTCAAGCGAGCGAAATGAGTTGAGGTTCTTGACCTCAACCTTGGTGCCAAGCGTCTCGGTAGCACTGACCGACACGTTAGCCTCCACCCGCAGCTCGCCACGCTCCATGTTGGCGTCGGAAACCCCCAGCCTGCGTAACAGCAACTGCAGCTCACGGGCAAAGGTTCCCGCTGCTGCGGCGTCATGGATCACCGGCTCGGTAACCAACTCCATCAGTGGTACGCCAGCCCGATTGTAGTCGATCAAGCTTCCGGCACCCCTGTCGTGCAACGAACGCGCTGTATCCTCTTCGAGGTGGATGCGTGTGAGTGCAACATCAGCAAGCGAACCGCCACGCACCAGTGGGTACGCATACTGACTGATCTGATACCCTTTCGGTATGTCGGGATAAAAATAGTTTTTGCGATCAAACTCAGTGTACGTTGCGAGCGTTCCTTCTACTGCCCTACCCACCATGAGCACGTGCTGCACTGCCTGCAGATTGATGGTCGGCAGAGTTCCGGGGTGGCCCATACAGATAGGACAGATGTGGCTGTTGGGTGCCGATTCGTGCGGAGCATTGCGAGATCCGCAGAACATTTTTGTGGCGGTCTTGAGTTCGACATGCACTTCAAGTCCGATGGTCGGCGTGTAGGTTTGCATGATGCCCACCATACTACCAGAGGATACCTCCTGCTCAAAGGTTGCTGGGAGACACACAACAAAAGGGCCGACGTGTGTCGGCCCTTTTGTTGTGTGTCTCCCTTCTGTTACCCGGTCACCTCGCTCCCCTGATTGCGTAACGCAACCACGAGCGCGTCTTGCAGCTCTTTGAGGGAAGCCTCGTCATACGCAGAGACAACATGCAGTACCTTGGTCGCTCCCGCGTGCATTCGAAGCGCGGCCACAACCTGCTCTCTGCGCGCAGCGTCAACACAGTCTGCTTTCGTGAGCACGATC
>CAZKXF010000085.1:0-2587 GCA_964556805.1 uncultured Candidatus Saccharibacteria bacterium | reverse complement strand
AGGCCCATGCTCGACAGCACGATGATGAGCGATAGCACGCTAAAGAGCGGCATGCCTTCTTTCAGGCCGCCTACCTTCCTGCCCGAGCGGATGTCGCGCACCAGCACACGGTGGAGCTCGTCGACGAGGTAGGCGTCGCCGACTTTCTCAGCGATGGTAAGCGCGTTGAGAATTCCGCGCTCAGCAGCAATGCTAAGCACTTCGGAGAGTTTGTCGCCGGCCGTACTTGTCTGCTCGACAAGCGCCGCAAACTCGTGATCATCGAGCTGGTACTTTTTCTTCAGTACTTCGCGCGGCGTAAACTTACTGTACTTTTTCAACTCGTGCCGCGCGATCGATTCGTACGCGGGGCGCTCCGCCTCCGGAGCTTTCGGATCGCTCGCCTGCTCGCGTGCTGCGATCTGCGCACGGAGGTACGCTATCTCTTCTGCAGGCGAAGAGAACTGCGGCGTCTGCGGAGCCTTTTCCATTCCGACTATGATACCGCGCTCGCAGGCCTCTCCCCTAGCAAGCGCATCCACACCTGTGGCCACCTACTCCTACTCCTCTTTCTTCCCCACGGTCGCGAGCGCAAAATTCACGATATCTTTCGCAAGAAGTGAAAAAGCTTTAACGATCTCGTCTTTTTGAGCATCCGTCATCACCCGGTGGTCCACTTCTTCGTACCCTTCTTTTGCTCCCAGCCGCTCAGCCAGTGTTTCGTAGCGGTCTTGCAACAATTGCCGGTCCCGAGAATCGCCGAGACCTTTGATCTGCGAAAAGAAGAGAGGCAGGAGGATAGCATCAATAGTATTAGGCCGAACACGCTGCTTTTCGAGAAGCTCGTGCACCGCCGCATCTTCCTTCCGTCCTTGTTCCCGTAGCATCCGAAACTGTTCATTGTTGAGCTGTGCGCGGATGTCGGAGAGATCGTACCGATCAGGCATCTCAAGGTACGCTACTGGTCCTTCCAGTACGCGCTCAAGAAAGCGCGCCTCGTCACCTTCTGCTGGCAGATGTCGGGCCGCTTCCGCAACCTTCTCTCGCAGCGATACTACTCCCTCCAGTGAGTACAGGTCGTCCATCGGATCATGACGTACCTCCCGCTTACGGAGCATATCCGGAGTTATGCCAAACTTTTCATTCATACCGCTAGTGTAGCACGCGCTATCACCGCTTCGAGACGATGCTCTTCTTGTACACGTCGAGATGCTCGAGCGCGATGCCAGTGCCCTTCGCAACGCAGAAGAGCGCGTTATCGGCGACGCGCGCCTTTACGCCCGTGCGCCGCCGCACGAGCTCGGCGAAGTTGCGCAGCTGCGACGTGCCGCCGGTGAGGATGATGCCCTGGTCGATGATGTCGGCGGCAAGTTCCGGCGGTGTCTCCTGGAAGGTGTCCTTGATGGCCTTTACCATTTCACGCAGCTCGCGGGTGATTGCCTTGACGACTTCGCTGCTCTTCATCTCCACCGTGCGCGGCAGGCCGGTGAGCACATCGCGCCCTTTGATTTGCATCACGAGGTCTTCCTCGAGCGGGAGCGCCGTGCCGATCTCAATTTTTATCTGCTCCGCGGTCTTGTCGCCGATGGAGAGGTTGGCGTGCTTCTTTGCGTAGTCGGCGATGGCCGCATCAATTTTGTTGCCGGCGCACTTCACCGAGTTGGAGGCGACGATGCCGCCGAGGCTGATGACCGCAACGTCGATGGTGCCGCCGCCGATGTCGACGATCATGTGGCCGCGCGGCTCGTGGATAGGGATACCTGCGCCGATCGCCGCGAGGATGGACTCTTTCACGACGTACGCATTGCGCGCACCGGCACGCAGCGCTGCCTCCACCACCGCGCGGCGCTCGGTTGAGGAAACGCCGGTCGGCACCGAGACCATCACCTCTGGTTTGAAGATGTTCAAGGATCCAAGCGCCTTGCGCAGAAAGTAGCGAAGCATCGCCTCGGTCACCCGGTAGTCGGCGATCACACCATCTTTCATGGGCCGGTACGCCCGGATGTTATCCGGCGTGCGGCCGATCATCTCCTTCGCTTCCTGCCCGACGGCGAGAATGGTGTTATCTTCGGAGACCGCAACCACGGAGGGTTCATTCAGCGCGATGCCGCGTCCCGGCACAAAGACAAGAATGTTGGTGGTCCCGAGATCAATCCCCACCTTCGGCGAAAAAAACCCAGAGAGTCGCGGCATACGTGCCCTGTATACTAGCGCGTTTTTGCCGAGCCTGCATTAGGAGGCGCGGCGCGTGATTGACACCCCTATCGCACCGAGACGATCTTCTATGTGCTCGTACCCGCGGTCAATAAAGTAGGCGTTCCTGATCGTGGAGGTACCCTTTGCGACGGTTGCTGCGAGAATGAAGGCAAGCCCTGCGCGCAGATCTGGCCCCTCTACTTCCCTTCCGCGCAGCGGCGTCGGCCCCTTTATCAGAATCTGTTGCGGGTTGAGCATGGTGATGGATGCGCCCATCCGCACAAGGTCGTGCGTCCAGCCGAGGCGGTTTTCAAAAATAGTCTCAAATACGGTGCTCTCACCGGTTGCCTGCGAGAGGAACACCACCATCGGTGACTGAACGTCTGTTGCAAGGCCCGGGTACTCGTGCGTT
>CAZKXF010000084.1:582-2617 GCA_964556805.1 uncultured Candidatus Saccharibacteria bacterium | reverse complement strand
CCGCGCCGGCGAAATCGGGTACGTTGTAACCGGCATCAAAGAGCCGGGTGTCGCATCGGTGGGCGACACGCTCCTCAACACCAAGCAGGGGGGCGAGCAGCTCTCCGGCTACTTTACGCCGCGGCCGGGGGTGTGGGCGTCGGTGTTTCCCGAGAGCCAAGATGACTTTACGCAGCTCCGGCAGGCGCTCGACCGCCTCAAGCTCTCGGATTCTTCACTCTCGTACGAAGAGGAGTCCTCCGGCGTGCTCGGCCGCGGGTTTCGGTGCGGGTTTTTGGGCATGCTCCACCTTGAGATCGTCACCGAGCGGCTGCGCCGCGAGTTTAACCTCGAACTCATCGTGACATCCCCGTCGATCGCCTACGAGGTGACCTGGAGCGACGGGAAGGTTGAGTACATCTACGCACCGTCGCGTTTTCCCGACCATAGCGTAACCGCGAGCGTTCGTGAGCCGTGGGTGCGTGCACAGATTATCGTGCCACCTGAGTACTTGGGCGGTACCATGACGCTGCTCTACGAGCATGAAGGGGAGATTTACGAAACCGAGGTGTTCACGGACGGTCGCACGCTGCTGCGTGTCGACATGCCGCTGCGCGAGCTCATGCGCAACTTTTTTGACAAGCTGAAGAATACGACCTCCGGTTACGCCTCGCTCTCGTATGAGGTTACCGACATGAAGCCGGCCGATGTGGTGCGTCTCGATGTGCTTGTTGCCGAGGAGGTAGTGCCTGCTTTCTCGCGCGTGGTCTCAAAGCGGCGCGCGGAAACCGACGCGCAGGCTGTGGTAGAGAAGCTCCACGGCATTCTGCCTCGCCAGCTCTTCGTGACGAAGATCCAGGGGAGGGCAATGGGCCGCATCATTTCCTCGCGCACGCTCTCGGCACTCAAAAAAGACGTCACCGGCTACCTCTACGGCGGCGATATCACCCGAAAGATGAAGCTCCGTGAGAAGCAGAAGAAGGGGAAGAAGCGCATGCAGGCGCACGGGAAGGTGAACATCCCGCAGGAGGTGTTCATGCAGATGGTGAAGAGCGGGGAGTAAACTCTGCGGAAGGCCTAGAAAGCCGGAGTGCCTGAGTAGGTGAAGATGAGGCTGAAGATAATGAGGACCGAAAGACCGATCCAGAGCCACTTGACGATGGTTTTAGTTCGTTTGTGATAGAGCATGGCAGAGGGGTGCGTGGCGTACTGTGTGATTGGGCTATAATACCATACGTGTTCGACTTCCACGAAAAACGCAGAATAAAGAGCTGGGTCTTTTCGAAACTCTCGGTTGGTGTGCTCCTGCTGCTCTCGGCGTTACTTTCGGCGAGCGTCTACGAACGCTACCAGAAAGAGCGCGAGACGGCTCGTACCTACCGGGAGCGGGCTGCGGAGCACGCCGCGCTCGAGGCACAAGCGGCGGCGCTCGAGGCACGCGTGCAGTACATTCAGAGTGAACGGGGGATTGAGGAAGAAATTCGCGAGCGCTACGATGCTATCCGAGACGGTGAGCGGACGGTGGTGGTGCTCGATGCGCCCGAACCGGCCGGCCAGCCGTCGCGCCCTGCCGCGGAACAGGTGGAGAAGCGACCTGCACGCTTCTCCTGGCTCTTTTTTTGGCGGTAAGTTTCATATTTTAAAAACGGTTTGGTATACTCAGTGTCTCTTACGAGATAGCATTGCGATATGGATAAAAAAGTCACCATCTACAGTACGCCCACCTGCCATTTCTGCGGGGCTGCCAAGGGATTCATGAAGGAGCACAACATTGCGTACGAGGAGATTGACGTTGCCTCAAACATTGAAAAGCGAAAAGAGATGATCGAGATGACGGGCCAAATGGGTGTGCCCGTCATTACCATCGGAGAGGATATTCTCGTAGGCTACGACGAGGCGAAATTGAAGGAGCTCTTGGCTATTTCCTAAGAGGAAGGGGGGTGGTAGAGAAAACAGGCGCGCCTTCGGCGCGCCTGTTTTGTGGTAGAGTAGCGGGAACAAAATATCCTACCAGGATATTTTGCCCTCGTAGCTCAATGGATAGAGCAGTCCCGTC
>CAZKXF010000084.1:0-572 GCA_964556805.1 uncultured Candidatus Saccharibacteria bacterium | reverse complement strand
GGGAAAGATGTAGGTTCGATTCCTGCTGAGGGCACCGAAAGTAGTACACATAACTCTGCAGGATTGAAGGCTGCATTTGCTATACTGAGCCGAAATGTCCCCTGACGAGCAGAAGGAGCTCTTGCGCCTGACGCGCGAGAATAACGTGCTGCTGCGTAAGCTGCGCCGCAACAGCATCGTGGAGCTATGGCTTCGGCTTGTGTGGTACGCTCTCTTGATCGGTTTGCCTTTTGCCTTGTACTTCTATATTCTAGAGCCGTACTTTGAGGCATTCGGCGGGTCCTACGAGCAGTTCCGCGTAGGACTCGAGCAGCTGCCGGGCATCAAGGGATTTGAGGCATTCTTTCTAGAGCAGACAGAGCAGTAGCGTCCACGTACTCACTTGCTTGGGTAAGAGAAATCTTGCCCAAGCGACGTTCGCACAATGGATGAGAGGTGTCTCTCATCCTCGTACTCACTTGCTTGGGTAGCTCAGTTGGTAGAGCATTCCCCTGAAGAGGGAAGGGTCGCCGGTTCGAGCCCGGCCCCAAGCACCACGATAAGAAAACGCCCGAAGACATCGGGCGTTTTCT
>CAZKXF010000083.1:2401-2632 GCA_964556805.1 uncultured Candidatus Saccharibacteria bacterium | reverse complement strand
TTTGACAAGGTACTCCTCGTCGATAACGGCACCGATGCCACAATCGGCACGCCCTACATCAACGGCGCAAAGGTGAAGGCAACCTACCAGGGCGAGCGAAAGGGGAAGAAGCTCTCCATCATCCGCTTCAAGGCGAAATCGAACCGCGACCGAAAAATTGGTCACCGGCAGCGCTACGACCGGGTGAAGATCGAGGCGCTGCAGTAGGATTTTCAACAGGCACTAAAAAAC
>CAZKXF010000083.1:0-2391 GCA_964556805.1 uncultured Candidatus Saccharibacteria bacterium | reverse complement strand
TCCGCCAAGCGGAGTTTTTTAGTGCCTGTTCTCGAGGGCGTTCTTAATGGTTTCAGGGTCGGCGTACTCGAGCTCGGAGCCGGTAGAGAGACCTCTACCGAGCGTAGTGATGGTCACCCCTTCGCTCTCCGCAAACTCCCGCAACAGGCCTGCGGCGTAGCGGGCGGTATTCTCGCCGTCGGGATTGACCGAGAAGGCGAGAATGATTTCTTTCAGCCCCTGTGTGCGGCGCATAGCTGCGGCAGCTTTGAGCGCGCCGCCCCGTAGCTTCGCGTTCTCCTCACTGTGCAAGAGCGGAACGGTGCCGCCCAAGACGAAGTAGTAGCCGTCGTAGGTACCGGAGCGCTCAATGGGCGCAATGTCAGCGTCTCGCTCGACGACCATCAGAAGCTCATGGTTGCGCGTCTCGTCAGAACAGATATCGCAGAGGTTGCCGTCGCCATCTTGGGCAAAAAACTGGAAGCAGTGCGCACACTCGGCGATGCGCGATTGGATGTCGGCGATCGATGCGGCGAGCGCCTGCAGCGCCGCCGGGTCTTCGGAGAGGAGGTGGTAGACAAAGCGGCGCGCTTGCCGCGGACCGATGCCGGGAAAGCGCTCAAATTGCCTGGCGAGTTGCTCTATCGAGGTCATGACGGTAGTTAGTATACACGACGGTAGGGTAGCATTTCTTAACACACTGATCCTTAGGCACACCCAGCTGCGTAGGACACCGCTCGGCCGCTTCCTGCGGCGGCCTCACTTGTCCTCGCGCTCAAATTTTTGCTCTGCAAAAACCAAGCTTTTCACGCTGCGGGGTATCCCACGCAGCTGCGTGTGCCTTTGCAGTCAACTAGAAATCTTCTTCGACGGCGGCAAATGCTTCGCCGCCGCGGTGCGTATCGAGGTTGAGGAAGGTAGCGCGCTTCTCATCGAAGTAGAGTTCGATCGAGCCCACCGGACCGTTGCGGTGCTTCTCGACCAAGATCTCGGCGATGTTCGGCCGCTCAGATTCCTTGTTGATCTTGTCTTCGCGGTGGATGAACATCACCACGTCGGCATCCTGTTCGATAGAACCAGAGTCGCGGAGGTCAGAGAGGCGCGGTTTGCCTCCGCGCTGCTCGACAGCGCGCGAGAGCTGGGAGAGAGCGATTACCGGTACATCGAGCTCGCGGGCGAGGATCTTGAGCGAGCGGGAGATTTCGGTGACCTGCTGCACCATCGAGTCGTGGTGCCTGGTGGAGGTAGGCATCATAAGCTGAAGGTAGTCGACGATGATCATGCCGAGCCCATGCTCATTCTTTAAGCGTCGCGCGGCTGAGCGCATTTTCAAAATATTGTTGCCGGGCTGGTCGTCAATGTGGATGGGCGCTTCTGAGAGCCGGCCCATGGCTTCCTGGACGAGCGCAAACTCCTCATCGGTGGTGAGCTTACCGGTCCGCAGCTTCCACGCATCAACTTTCGCTTCGGCCGCGAGCATGCGATCGACGAGCTGCTGGTCGCTCATCTCAAGCGAAAAGATGCCAACTGGCACCTTGTACTGGCAAGCCGCGTTACGTGCAATGTCGAGCGCAAACGAGGTCTTACCCATGCTGGGGCGGGCGGCCAGGATGACGAGGTCTGATTTCTGAAATCCTGCAAGAAGGTTGTCGAGCGAGTCGAAACCGGAACGTACCCCACGGATCTCGTCCTTCGTGTTGTGCAGGTGATCCAAGCGTTCCCATGCGGCACCAAGCGAGCTCTTGATCGGCGTAAACTTCTGCGCGGTAGGGGACTGGGTGATCTGGTAAATTTTCTTCTCGGCCTCGTCGAGCGCCTGGTCGACATCTTCTGGGTTCGAAAATCCTATCTCGGCGATATCGTCAGCGGCCGTGATGAGGCCGCGCAGCACAGATTTGCTCTGCACGACCTCCGCATAGTAGTTGGCATTACCGGCTGCCGGGACGGTCTCAACCAGCTCGGTGAGGTAGCTTGCGCCGCCGATACGGTCGAGCACCTTCTTGTCTTTCAGTTTGTGTGTTAAGGAGAGGAGGTCGATCGGGTTGCCCTTGGTGTAGATCTCGAGCATCGCCGCGAAGATTTCGCGGTGCTTGTCGGCGTAGAAGGATTCCGGATAGACGGTTACCGAGATGTCGTGCATGCTCTCGGGCTTGAGCATGATGGCGCCCAACAGCGCCTGCTCGGCGTCGAGGTTGTGCGGGACAACCCGGAGACTCTTTCGCATCGTCTGCTCTGCCATGTGCGAGCCATTGTAGCATGGGGCATTTTCCTGAGCTTTCTGCCGCACACAGCCTTTCGCACAGGGTTATGCACAGAGAGCACTAGGACGAGCAGTACGGCCGATGTGGGCCGCTGTAACAATGGTCGGGCTCTGCTTCTATGCAGAAGCTAGCGTGGTATAGTGCACGCAGA
>CAZKXF010000082.1:0-2752 GCA_964556805.1 uncultured Candidatus Saccharibacteria bacterium | reverse complement strand
GGCAATGGCGTGGAGAGCAGGATGAGATTGCGGGACGAGTTTCATGTCAGTACCAGTATATAGGTATCTCTGCTTGTACTACAGAGTATGCGATGGTGCAAATTCACACGATGCGATCAGGGTTTACGATCACCCGCACCGAGGGCGGCAGACTGCGGAGCGCATCGACGAGCGTATCGTTCGGCCAGGTTGCCTGTGGTACACGCACGAGCGCGTAGGCGATGCTGCTTGCTGCCGTCGGCGCGCTGTAGAAAGTTGCGTCGTAGGGTGCAAGCAGCTGCGCGATGGTGGTATCGAGCACACCCTGCACATCACGCTTCCAGGTGAGGTGTATAAAGACGCTGTAGGGAGGGTACTGGAACTGCTGCCGCGCTGCCAGCTCGTCGCTGTAGAACTGCGCAGTGGTTCCGGTCTGCGCATGCCGAATGAGGCCGTCGTCTTCGGTACGGGTCTGTACAAACACAAAACCGCTCGTCTTTTCGCGAAGCGTCAGGAGAGTACCGAGCGACTCCTCGTGCTGCCGCCAGGAAGGAATGGCGCGCAGGGCCTCCATGCTGACCACCGCGCTCAGCTCTACCGCCTGGTGCAAGTAGGGAAGCGCGAGCGCGGTTCCCAAGAGCACGGCACTCTTCGTGCTGTAGAAAGAATCGCGCAGCGCCGTAGCTTTCTTGTGCGTTGATGCGCTCTGGTGATCGAAGAGGAAAAGCTCACCACTCGGGAAGTGCGGCGCAAGTTCATCGTAGACCTGCTGAATTCCTATACCGCGCTCGCGTAGTCGCCAGCTGCCGCACGAGGGACACAGGTCAAATGCACGAACGCGGTAGCCGGAAACGCTCGAGTAGAGCCAGCGCTCTTCGCGATCTGCTTTGGACACACGGTGGAGTGAAAGGGGAGAGCCGGATTCTGGACAGCGAAGAATAAAGCCGCAGTCGGCGCAGGCGACAATGGGAGCAAGTCCACGCCGCGCACAAAAGAGAAAGGTATGACCCTTCGCCCGTCGTGCGGCTCCTATAGCATCGAGCAAAATGTCGGAGAACAGCACAAACGGGATAGTACCGTCGGCCGATTTGCGCAGCTCGATAACCTTGAGCGTACCTGGCAGTGCAATGCGCTTGGGGCGTTCTTCGTAGGTTTCAGCGCGATCCTCGCGCAGGAGGAGCTCGTCTTCGCTGCGCAAAAACGTATCGGCGCTCATGAAGCGGCGCTTGGTCTGGCGGGCGTAGGCAGCGAGCGCGTGCCGGAAGTCGAGGTAGGGACGGCTGTGGCCGCGGTAGCTGAAGGCGCGCGAACGCTCAACGATGATAGTTCCGACATCGTGCCGGTTGAGAAATGCGTACGAAGGCGTGGCGATAATGAGGACAGCATGCGATGAGCTCGCGAACGTCGCGTACGCGCTGCGGAGGGCGCGTACGCCGCGTCCGCTGTGCAGCACGTGGACGTGATCGGCGATGCCGCCCTCAAGCTCCCGTTTGAAGAACCGCCCCTCTTCAACGGTGGGTACGACGAGCACAACCGACTCGTTGCGTGCAAACGATTCGCGCACGATGCTCTGGTAGGTAGGGATGCGCGCCTCGCGCGGGGCCTGCAGTACTTCGTGCATCCAGGCGCTCTCGGATCGTTCGAAGGAGGGAAGTGGGGTGAGCGGTACATTGCCGTTGCGTATTTCATTGGGAAGGAGCGCAAAGAGCACGGCACCCGGTTGCGCGGCGTAGTACTCTGCGAGCGTATCGGCCGTAGCAAGGAGCGGCGCAGGGAGTGCCAGCGGTACTTTCTGCACCGGCAGCTTGCGGAGCGAGAACGTCGCGCTCCGCAGGGCTGCCTTCGTGGCGGACACTGCCGTGCAGCTCAGTACCACGCCCTGCGCTTCCTGGGCACGTACCGGCACGCGCACAACCGCGCCGCGCTGGTAGGGCACTTTTGAGAAGTATGAAAGCGCGGCACGGTGCTGCCCGCGCCGCATGGGAATAACCTCGATGACGTACATGCGCCCCTAGTGTACCAAATCCGCTTGGCTGCGTTTGAACGGCTCTTTTTTGCATGTACAATGGGCGGATGCACGACGCTGAAGTGTTTGTAGTAGAGGGGCTTGGCGGGGAGAAACGCCTCTCAGGTGCCATTCGCGTAGCTGGCGCGAAAAACGAGGTGCTCAAGTCTATGGCAGCAAGCATCCTCTTTGAGGACGAGGTGGGCATTGAGAATGTGCCCGAAATCGAGGATGTGGCGCGCATGAGCGAACTCTTAGAAAATCTCGGTGCAACGGTGGCGCGACCGACGCCCGATACGCTTAGCATCAATACGCAATCGCTCTCAAGCTCCTCACTTACCTCACAGATCGCAAACCGCATGCGGGCGTCGGTGGTGCTCACTGGGCCGCTCTTGGCCCGCTGCGGCAGCGTGTCGTTTCCGCATCCGGGCGGATGCGTGATCGGTGCACGACCGATAGATCTCTTCATCGAGAGCTACACAAAGATGGGCGCGACCGTGCAGACGCATGACGGCGCCTATGAGATCAGCGCGCCCCAAGGGCTTCGCGGCGCTGAAATATTTTTCAAAATAGTGAGCGTGACGGCAACCGAGGCGGTGATGCTTGCGGCAACTGGTGCGCGGGGCACCACGGTGCTTAAAAATGCAGCAACAGAACCGGAGATCGCTCACCTTGCTGGATTTCTCAATGCCTGCGGCGCGCGCATTGCGGGCGCCGGAACGCATACCATCACGATCGAAGGGAGCGGACCGCTCGCGGCCGCCGGCC
>CAZKXF010000081.1:0-2782 GCA_964556805.1 uncultured Candidatus Saccharibacteria bacterium | reverse complement strand
CACAAACTGGTACCAGTACCCGGTACCGAAAATGACTGCCGCTACCAGGAGTGTGTAGAAGTATCGCCGCATGCAGCTACTATACAAAAAACCCTCCCGCCTGGCCACGAGCAGACTCTGGCCTCTCTTGCTTGCTCGACGCAGCACGCGCCCGCTTCGTCTACCACTGGAGCGATCCTCCCACCTTGTACTCGGTCACCCGTGTTTCAAAGAAGTTTTTCTCTTTAGAAACGTCAATAATCTCGCTCATCCACGGGAACGGGCTCTGCTTATTGAACTGCCGCGGAAGCCGCAAACGCTCCAGACGGCGATCAGCGATGAACTCAACGTAGTCTTTGACGGCTACCGCGTTGAGACCCAGGATGCCGCGCGGGAGTGAGTCGTCGACATACGCTTGCTCGAGCTCGACGGCACGCTTAAATTTATCGATGATGGTCTGCTTGAACGGTGGCGTCCAGATCTCCGGATTCTCGTCGATAATGGTATTGATGAGGTCGACGCCGAAAGCTAGGTGCACCGACTCGTCGCGCAGAATGAACTGGAACTGTTCTCCCACTCCCGTCATCTTGTTGTGACGCAACAAGGAGAGCATCATGGCGAAGCCCGCGTAGAAGAAGATCCCCTCCATGATGGCGTAGAAGCCGATGAGATCAGAGACAAACCGCTGCGTATTCTCTGTGCCCTGCGTTGTGAAGGTGGGGTCAAGGACGGACTTCGTCATATCGATCACAAACTCATCCTTCGCCTTAATCGACGGGATCGTAGCGTACATGTTGTAGATTTCGTCGGGATCAAGGCCAAAGGTATCGCAGCAGTAGATGAAGGTGTCGGTGTGGATGGCCTCTTCGTACGCCTGACGTAAGAGGTACTGGCGACACTCGGGGTTGGTGACGTGCCGGTAGATCGCCAGCACAATGTTATTTGCCGTGAGTGACTCTGCCGTTGAGAAGAAACCGAGGTTCCAGAGAATCATTCGGCGCTCGTCGTCAGAGAGACCCCCCGGCCCTTGCCGCTTCCATGTTTCGATATCGAGCTGCATCGAAATCTCCTCCGGCACCCAGTTGTTCGCCACGCCCGTTTTGTAGTGCATACGCGCCCACGGGTAGGTCATCGGCAGGATCTTGTTGGGATCGGTCGAAGCGTTGTTGATGATGCCCTTCTTTTTCTTGAAGTCCATAGTGTCGTACAGAATACCACTAACTCAGTTACTGACAGGACTCGCAGATTGCTTCTTCGGCAATATGGAGACGCGGATTACGCGGGAGTGAGGCGATCGCCACTTTCCCAGCATCCACCGCTTCCTTGGTTATTGGCGAGAGCGTAGGCATGGGTGAGAGGATCGGCTGGGGTGCTGGTGCTGCTGCCTGTGGCGCATCTTCTTCCTTCTTCTTTCGCAAGTGCGATCCCTGCGTCTCGATGGTCGACTTCTCCACCTGGGAGGCCCCGAGGGTGCGGAGGTAGTAGGTAGTCTTGAGACCGCGCTCCCACGCGTAGAGGTAGAGGTCGGAGAGTTCGCCTCCCGAAGTGCCAGCAAAGAAGATGTTCATCGACTGTGACTGATCGATCCACTTGCCTCGCGCTGCTGCTGAGCGTACGAGCCACCGCATGTCGATCTCGAAGGTTTCGCGATACTTCTCCTTGAGGTCAGTGGGTATCTGCGGGATGTCCTGGATGCTGCCATCGCTGAACTTGATCATATCGAGTACCTCCTTATTCCACAGGTTGCGAGCCTTCAGGTCAGCTACCAGGTGAGCGTTTACAATAATGAAGTCCCCCGAGATGTTGGCCTTTACGTAGATGTTCTTGTAGATCGGTTCGATACCGGGCACCACGCCGGTGATGTTGGCAATGGTTGCGGTCGGTGCAATGGCCATGGTGTTTGAGTTGCGCATGCCGTACTGCTTGATTGCGCTGCGAACCACGCTCCAGTCAAGCCGAGCGGTGCGATCAGTGCTGGTGTCCTCACCGCGCTCAGCCTCCAGGAGGTCGATGGTATCGAGCGGCAGGATACCGCGATCCCATTTGGAGCCCTTAAAGCTCTCGTACGCCCCGCGCTCGCGCGCCAGTTCAGCGGAGCCGAGAATGGCGTAGTAAGAGACTACCTCCATTGAACTGTCAGCAAAGGCGACCGCTTCATCCGATGCGAAGTTGATGTCAAGCTGGTAGAGCGCATCCTGGAAACCCATGATACCGAGGCCCACAGGACGATGCCGCATGTTCGACACCTCCGCTTCTTTGGTTGGGTAGAAATTGAGGTCGATGACGTTGTCGAGCATGCGCATTGCCGTCATCACGGTCTCCTTCACCTTTCCCTCGTCGAAGGTGCGGTCGGTAATGTGTGCTGCGAAGTTAACCGACCCGAGGTTGCAGACCGCCGTTTCCTCTGCAGAAGTATTGAGGGTGATCTCGGTGCACAGATTTGAGTTGTGTACAACGCCTGCATGATCCTGCGGTGAACGGATGTTCGAAGGGTCTTTGAAGGTGATCCACGGGTGACCTGTTTCGAAGAGCATACCGAGGTGTTTCTTCCAGAGATCCCGCGCTTTCATGCGCTTGAAGAGCTTGATCTCGCCGCGGCGGGCCATCTCTTCGTACTTTGTGTAGAGCTCTTCAAACTTCTTGCCGTACGTCTCAGTGAGGTCCTTCGCCTCGTCCGGTGAAAAGAGGGTCCATTCCTTGTCGTCGCGTACGCGCTTCATGAAGAGGTCGGAGATCCACGAGGCGGTATTCATGTCGTGCGTGCGGCGGCGCTCGTCGCCGGTGTTCTTGCGCAGTTCGAGGA
>CAZKXF010000080.1:0-2818 GCA_964556805.1 uncultured Candidatus Saccharibacteria bacterium | reverse complement strand
GCCACTCGCCGAATTTGCCTCGCCGCGCATCAAAAAGGTTCTCAAGGACATGCGGACTGCCCTGCGCTCCTACAAAGCCGACGGCTTCACGGGAGTAGCTATTGCAGCGCCGCAGATCGGTGTTCCGCTCCGCATTTTTCTTGTTGAGGACACGAGCGACGAGGAAGAAGGAAAGGTCCGCCTACCCACCTTCGTCGCCATCAATCCGCGCATCGTGAAGCTCTCGCGTACCCGCGTGCTCGCAAGCGAAGGTTGCCTGTCGGTCAGCGGGTCGTACGGGAAGGTCCCCCGCGCCACGCACGCCACACTGCGGGCGTACGACGAGAAGGGACGGGAGTATGAACGGGGGGCAAGCGGGCTCTTGGCGCAGATCTTCCAGCACGAAGTCGATCACCTCGACGGCATCCTCTTTCTCGATCGCGCAGAAGAGCTGGTATCTGTACCCGCACCGCGACGGGAAGATACGTCATCCGTATGAAACACCCTTCCATTGTTTTTTTCGGTACCCCGCAGTTTGCCGTCGATGTCCACGAGGAGCTTGCGGCGGCAGGAATCACTCCAGGGGTACTTGTCACCATGCCCGATGCGCCAAAGGGGCGTGCACTTACCCTTACCGCACCTCCCGTCAAGGTGTGGGCGGATAGGCACGGTATTCCGGTACTGCAACCAGTCACGCTCAAAGATAGCGATGCCGTCGCGCCGCTCCTCAACAGCGAGTGGGATCTCTTCCTCGTCGCCTCCTACGGCAACATTTTGCCGCGCGCCATCCTCGAGCTGCCCAAGCACGGCACCCTCAATGTCCACCCCTCGCTCTTGCCGAAGTTCCGCGGTGCAAGTCCTATTCGCTCAGCTATCCTTGCTGACGAGCGTACGACCGGCGTCTCTATCATGCTCATGGACGAGAAGCTCGACCACGGGCCTATCCTCGCGCAGGCGCGTGTTGAGCTTGCAGCAGAAGACTGGCCGCCCCGCGGAGAGATGTTCGACCAACTCCTCGCCCACGCCGGCGGTGAACTGCTCGCCGAAACCATCCCCGCATGGCTTGCCGGAGAAATTACGCCCGAAGAACAAAACCATGCCGAGGCAACGTTTTCAACAAAAATAACCAAGGAGATGGGCAAACTGGATCTTGCAGCCGACCCCTATCAAAACCTCCTCAAGATCCGCGCCTTCGACGGCTGGCCAGGCACGTATTTTTTTCACGAGCGCAACGGGAAGACGCTCCGCGTGAAAGTGATTGACGCAGAACTGGCGAAAGACGGTACGCTGCGTCTCCTACGCGTCGTTCCTGAAGGCAAGAGAGAGATGTCGTACGAAGACTTCCTGCGCAGTCGCGCATGAGTCCAAGAATCCTGCTACTCCCCGCCAAACCGAATCAACTCTTTGAGCCGCCGAGCGCCGCGACGAAAGAGGCTCGCTCGTTTGCCGCTCTCTCGCGTCAACTCCGTCTTCATTTCATTGCGAATCTGGTCGATCGCATCTTCCATTGTTTCGGCTGTGGCTTCGGCCCGGAGCAAGGTCCCAGCAACCTGCAGGTTTATCTCTGCGCGGTACACCGGCCCATTGTGCTGGTCGCTCAATTTTTCAAGCTCTACGTCACACATGAGGGCCGTCTCGTTCTCCGGCAGGTACTTTTCCAGGGTCTGCAGACGCTTTGCAAGGTAGTCAGTAACTTCAGGAGTACTCGTGTACTGCGTCGTCTTTATGTTGATCTGTGGAAATGTGTACATAGTGCAAACGTATCGTGACTTTTACTCTGTTGGACAAACTGCTGGATCCCCTGCTGCTGCCTTCCCCTTTCCGAAACGCTTCTCGAGGTACTCGACAATAGCGTCGGATTCATACATTGCCACGTCACATTCCGGATCAATGAGGTACGGTACCTGCCGCTTGCCGCCGTGCGCCAAGAGTGCATCCGCAACATGCTCATCGGCAATGTTCTGCTCGTCGATCTCGATTCCGAGCTCCTCCACCTTACGAAGCACCTTGCCGCAGAAGGGACAACCGGTCTTTACGTAGAGCGTGATCATAGTGGATTACTGGTTATGCTTCTCATAGGTGCCGGTCAGAGTTGCCCGGGCAAGCTCGTGGCCCGAAATCGCCGCGAGCACCGCGCTCTTCGTCGCCGCAGCATTGAGCTGGAGCACGGTATCGAGCGCATAGAGAGTGAAGATGTAGCGGTGCTCTTTGTCGGGCGGACAAGGGCCTGTGTATCCCGGACCAACAGTGTTCATGCCTTCGGTGCCCGGTACCTTCTGTCCCTCTTCGATAACCTCTGTACCGGCAGGCATGTTAAAGACCACCCAGTGGTCGAACACCTCGGTGCCGACTTGCTGCTTCACCGAAGCCGGAATATCCGGATCCTCCATGATGAGCGCAAACGAAACGGTCCCCTCCGGAGCCCCTGCGATGCGCAGCTCAGGGTTGATATTATTTCCTTCACAGGTGTACCGCTCCGGAATCGGTGCACCCTCTTCAAACGCAGTGCTGGTGAGTGTCATCATAGCGTCATGATTAGACTCATAAGTGAGCGGAATCTCCGCCTCACGTGCGGGTTGAGGTGCTCGGTCGATGAGAAAGTAGGCGCTGCCGATGGTGATCACGAAGGCAAGACCGAGCAGTCCGAACGCATACCGCATGTACTTTTCAGTGTACCACAGAAGCGCCGCCGGTCACCCCGGCGCCTGCACATGCCTTGAATCCACGCGCCTTTACGGTACAATGCCTCATGTCGTGCGCCGGCCTTCGGCCGGCGCACCAACACATTCCGCGGTAGCTCAGTGGTAGAGCAGTGCGCTGTTAACGCATTGGTCGTAGG
>CAZKXF010000079.1:0-2831 GCA_964556805.1 uncultured Candidatus Saccharibacteria bacterium | reverse complement strand
CGTACGCGAGCGCCTTGTCGTCTACCTATCTTTCAGAGTATCTCGAGTGCTAGCTGTTGTTGCCACCACTCTGCTGATCGGTGCGTGAGGCCTTGTCTCGATCGTTGGCAAAGTTTCCAGGGCTATTCTCCTGGCCCTGCTGCTGTGCTGCTCGTGCATGACCCTCAGAATCTCCGTGCCAACCTCGTCCCTGTCCCTTGTTGTTTTTGTTTGCCATGGTATTAGGTGTTAGATAAGAGTAACGACTCTTCACGCTAATAAGGGGGCCCTATTACATCGTAAAATGGTCTTTTCTGCTGTCGAGAGCTTTATGCACAGCGTACGCTTGCTACCGCACTGTTGTGCGTTTTTTTGATTATTTGACACTCGATAAAAGCATGCCAAAATGCTGTCCGCTGAGAACAGCGGGTACCTGAGAACCTACTCCCCTCGCCGCACATATTGAGCATGCGTCGGAGCATAAAAATAGGCGAGCGAGGGGGATGAGTGGATAAATTCCCCGGACCAGCTTATTATTGACGAGCTTGTACCGGCACCGTAACCCATCACTATGAAATCAAAGATCCTCATATCGCTTGTTCTCATCGCCATTGCCCTTCTTGTTATTGCCGTCACAGCAATTTCATCACGCAGCAACGACCCTCAGCCAGAAGACGAGCAGAGAGAACTCCTGCCGCAGACCCGCACCTACGAAAACGACATCCACGGCTACTCCCTTTCCTACCCCGCTACCCTCACCGATCGAGAGTACAGCCCCGACAACGTGGTCTTCGGCACTATCCGCGGCGAAGCATTCGACGGAGTAGCGGAGGTGCGCCTCGTGGGTACTGCCGGTGCCCCTGGCAGCACCTTCCTTGAAGCAGTAGGTGCTGAGCTTATCGCACTCTGTGCAGCCGACGGTCCGGAGAGCTCTTTTTCATGCACGAGCGTTATGAGCACAGAACCGTTTACCACCGTGGCGGGAGCACCAGGACACGTACTCTACCTTCGCGGCGAGCTGACTCACCTTGGCACCCAGCAGGTAACCGAGGTGCGCAAAGGCCCGTACATCGTACTTCCCCTTACGACGAGCGCCACACACAGTGCCGTGCTGGTGGTGCACCCTCCGCTTAATCTCAGCGCCGACGAGACAGATGCAGAAGCCATCCAAGCGATCGCTAAGAGCGTCGTCATAGAAAATCGAGAGGCAGCGAACGATCCAGTGACAAGCTACCTTCGCGACCATATTTCCCAACTCTCACCTGTTAAAGAGCAGCTCGGCGGTACCTTCTACATAACACGCATTGAAATGAAAAATGGCGCAGGCACCGTCGAGTACGAAGACGGCCACAACGCGTACACGGCCGATTTCACCTACACGCTCGACGAAAACGGCGCAGTCACCGTCACCTCATTCACCGTCCGCGAACAGCAGGAGTAGCCCGCACTAGATCACCAGGTGCGTGAGGATCATCACCGCCACCATCGCGAGCACGAAGCCGGTTTCTGTCATGACGGCGTAGTTATTCTTCTGCGCGAAGAGACCGTTTGCCTTGATGAGCCCGGACGCCGCAAGCCCAAAAAGAATAGCGAGCGGAAAGGCGCCGAGCGCTTCGGTGACGCCGATAGCCCACGCCAGGAGGAAGGTCGCCGCACCCTGCGCAACCATCGGCAGCATGGACATCTCCCCTGCGGCTTTCATGTTCACCTTCGATCCTTCTGCCCACTTGGTACCAAAGAGCTTGGGCGAGTACCACGCCCACCCAAGGATAAACGCGACCACCGCACCCACCACCACGGCAAGCCAATCGACATCAGTGAGAAGTATCTCCATAAAATTACATTAACCCCTTTTAGTATGCCGTTAGTATAGCAGGGGTCGGTCAGTACGCTCGATGCTCGCGCAGCCCCCTGCGCATGCCTGCTCACAAACGCCGCAAGAGAGTACGCCCTTGCGGCGCTGCCACCAAGAAAACCGCCCCTCGGGCGGCTTTCCAAACATTCCCTACGCACCTCTTTACGCTTCTACGACACGCAGGTAGTGCTCGGCCGAGTCGCACGGAATGATCATGCTGTCCACACCGACCTGGCCGCGCACTTCTACCGTATCGCCCTCTGCAAGTGCTGCGAGGTCAGCAATATGCTCCTGCGCCGCACAGAGATTAATGCCCATCGACGGAATAGCGATGATGGCCTCCTCTCCATTCTCGATCTCAATCGTTACGAGCGTCGGCCCGTCGACGGGGACCTGCTCAGAGTTAACTGATACCACCGTACCCCGCACCGTACGTTCCTCCCCAGAGTCCTCTTCTTCCTCGGCCTCCTCATCTGGCGTCGCTACCGCCTCAGGATTTTCCTGCGGAGCGTTTGCTACTTCCCTGCTCGTAAAGAAAAAGTACGCTGCTGCCCCGAGCACCACCAACACCACTACCGCTGCAATTGTTTTGTTCATAGGACGAGATTATAGCACGACCCTCAAGAGCATCGCCTTAGTTCGTTTCTACGTACTTCTTGAAGTTCTCGAGAATCGACTGCCACCCCTGCTGCTGCATATCCTGCGGATTCTCCGATTCCGCCTCGAAGATCGTCACCACCTTCGTACCTTGGCCTTCAGGGGTAAAGCTCGTCTCTACCTTCCTCCCATCGTCCATCGTGTAGGCAATGCGGGCATACTCCACCACCTCGGTGTACGTGCCCGCAAAATCAAAGCCTTCACTCCCGTCTTTTGCCTCCATGCGCGATACAAAGCGTCCGCCGACCTGCAGATCGTTTTCAGCCCGCGGCGTATGCCAATCGTCGGATGCAGCGTTCCATGTTTTGATGGCTTCTGGGTTTGTAAAATCATTCCACAC
>CAZKXF010000078.1:0-2857 GCA_964556805.1 uncultured Candidatus Saccharibacteria bacterium | reverse complement strand
GGCATACGGCCGATACAGATTCAGTACCGCGCGCCCCAGACAGGCTCTATTCCTACCTACTATGGGGCTCCGGGCAACACGGTCGAGAGCATCGCAACAAGCACGATGGGCTCCCGGCAGCCCGCCAGCTCGACGACCCTCTTTGCGCAGCAGCTTACCCATGCACGCGGTTCAGCCTTGAGCCCTGAAAATAGGCAGGTGCGAGAGGATTTTATCAGCCGCTGTAAGCAAGCGGTTCCTAATTGCGCTGAAGATACCAGGCGCTGCTACACGGAAGAACGAGTTTCTGCAACGAGCGTCAATGGCATTGAGTCGCAAATCGGTGTGCGGATGTTCTGCTTTGCACCCACCAGCTCCTCAGGAAGTACCTCACAAACGCAGCAAGCTGCTCCTCCCGCTCCGGCGAGCAGCGCCCCTATAACAAACACAAACGGGCCCGTTACTCAACCGTTCAGATCCCACATTCAATCTTACGTACCGAGCGAGGGCGAGACGCCCCCTCCATTTTCTCAATTTGAAACAGCGTGTCGGCAGGCGGGAGGAACCGCTCGTCAAACAGCAGATGTAGATGGGGCAGGAAGACAGAAAATTTTATATGAGTGTCTCTAAGCTATGAAGAAAACCTGGATTATCATTGGCGGCACCGTTGCACTCTTCATTCTGCTGGGGCTGGCCTGGTGGTACCTCTTGATGAACGGCAGGCCCGAGGCTTTGAGCAACATTCCGAACCCCTTTAGTGGCGGTAGCGGCGCCTTTCCCGCATCGACCGACGGAGACCGGCAGGGAACACCCTCGCCCGTGTTTGCTACCTCACTGAAGCAGATCAGCGACGGGCAGGTGGCGGGTGCGGTCTTCGTTGAACGAAACGGTCTCGCCTACGTGCGCTACGCTGAGCGCGGCACGGGCCATATTTTCGAGTACGATACCCGGAGTGGTAGCACCGTGCGGCTCACCAATACCACCATACCCCGCGCCACGGAGGCTTAGTGGTCGCCCTTTGGTACGCGCGTCGTCCTCGTGAGTGAAACCTCGGTGGGCAGCGCACGCATCTTTGCCGGTGCGCTGGTCACCAATGATAATGGCGAGATGGTGCTCGATGGGACCGAACTGCCGTCCGATGCCGGCAACGTTGCTGTAAGCAACGATGGCAGGCGCATCTTCTACACCGTACGCGGGGTCCAGGGCACTACCGGCTACATCTACGATACAGAGACAGGAGAGACCAGTACGCGCTTTACTACTGCACTGCGCCACATCCGCGTGAACTGGGAACCGGGACTCTACATACAGACGCTCCCGAGCGTCTCGCTCACAGGGTACGCGTACGAAGGGGCATCGCTTACGCGTCTTGCAGGGTACAAACGAGGTCTTATGCTCACTCCTGCCGCGCGAGGGTACGCGCTCACCTACCTCGAAGATGGTGCCTACGTCTCATACTCATCTGAAACCCAGGAGCCTCTTGCTATCACCGTATTTCCCGAGAAGTGTACCAAGGATGCAACTGAGGCGCACGTGCTGTGGTGCGGTGCCCCTCTCGCGCTGCCGGCCGCCACCTACCCAGATGCCTGGTACCAGGGAACGGTGTCGTTTGACGACAGCATATGGCAGCTTGACCTGCGCACGGGAAGTGCGGCGCTCGTGAGTATTCCGAGCGAAGACGTGGGCGAGCCAATAGACGCTGTCAACCTGGCCGTCAGCAGGAGGGGGGATATGCTCCTCTTTACGAACAAGCAGGACGGTAGCCTCTGGCTCCAGGAAATAGAGTAACGGATACAACTGCAGGGGCACGTCTCTCGGCAGAGCTGAACACAGCTACCTCGATACGTGCCCCTGCAGTTTTGGTACGACGGTTACGTAGATACACTACGGATGTTTGCACGTACTATCCATGTCGATCGGGAATCTGGCGACGCACCACAAACTCCTGCCCAATAGCCATGAGGTTCGACACCAAAAAGTACAGAGCAATTGCCGCTGAGATGGTGTACGCAACAAAAAAGATAATGAGGGGCATGACGTACCGCATCTGCAGCTGCATGCTGCGCGCAAAGTCATCTTTAAAGCTCGGTGCGGTGTCCGGCTTCCGGGGAGGTAGCGGTGGGAGAGACACGCGGGTATGGATGTACTGCGTGATGCCGGCAAGGAGCGCGAGCGGCAGGCTGCGGCCAGCAATATCAATAACGCCCAGAAACAGCATGGTGACCGTCTCTGGCACGGGCACGAAACTGTAGAGAAGGTCAATATTTATATCGGGAAAGGATACCCCACCACCTCGGTACACCGAGAGGTAGAGGGCTATGATGATGGGGAGCTGGACGAGTACGAGAAGGATGCTGGCGAAGGGGTTGATGCCCGCCCGCTTGTAGACGTCCATCGTTTCTCGCGCGAGCTTCTCCCGGTCACTCTTATGCCGTTCCCGAATGTCGGCAAGCTCCGGTTCGAGCGTGCGCATCGCAGCTTGCGTGTGTGCCGCACGCAACGAGAGGGGAAGCAGAATGAGCTTGATGAGAACGGTGAGAAGAATGATAGCAATACCAACATCGCCATGGGGCACGTGGTTAAGAATGAAAATGAGCGTGTTGTAGATCGGATCGAAAAAGATTGTGTGCCAAATGGTCGAAAACATACCCGCCAATTCTAGCGCGAACGCCTCGCAAAACCAACCTGCAGCGCCTTCGCAAGTTCTTCTTCAAACTGCTGCTTGGTGTAGCCGCGAGCCGACGGCTTGGCCAAGACTATCGTACCTGATGCCCCAAGCGGGAGAGACTGCAGCGCACTGTAGATCCTCCGACGAATGCGATTGCGCCCAACCGCTGTCTTTTCGACCTTCTTTGAGACCACCACAGCAGCCGACAGA
>CAZKXF010000077.1:0-2889 GCA_964556805.1 uncultured Candidatus Saccharibacteria bacterium | reverse complement strand
AAAAACTTCAATCAGCTATTTGACTCTCTAAAGAGGATTTACACCGAAGACGAGCTATTCCAGAAATATATTAAAGAAGACTGCGAAGCTTGCGGTAGAGAAATGGGAGACAATCAAGTCAATTTCTTTTTGGAAGAGATTTTGATGTTCTATCTCCTTACGAAAAACGAGGTAAAGCTTCCGAATGACTATATCGAAGGACAGCAAAAGTGGGTTCTATTTTGCTATCCTGGACGCCCACTTAAGAGTACGATTTATATGTACCAATTAAATCCTTTCAAGTTGAACTGGAAAGATAACCCTTACCAGAATGCCCATTTCGATCTAGAAGCTAAGCAACTCATTGATTTTACTAGGGTAGATTTGGGAACATATTAGATCCAATAGCTAGCGCACGAGACGCGTCGCTTTGATAAGTCGAAAAGGAGCTAAACGGACTAAGCAGGGCTTGGTTCTATAGAGTTCTAGCCCGAGACGGCCAGCAAAAGGCGCAGCATTTTGCTGCCGGAAGGAGTGCTGGGGGCACTCCGTCTAGGACGAGAAAACCTTTTGCGCATATTTCTGGAAGCATTGAACAGAAATAGCCAAAAGGTATACTGCCCGTGTAACGGGAGAGATTCCTAGCCCGGCAGCCAATTTGAGCATAGATCGAGACGCATTAGTACGAACTTTCTCAAGTGTGTAAAGAGCGATATAATCTGAGCACTAATGACAAACGATGAACTCATTCTTGAAGCCGACAAAGTTCTTAATCCTATAACCAAGGAGGGGCGGCTTCATGGCGATGTCGGCGCTGCAGTATTGAGTAAAGATGGAAAAGTATACACGGGCGTATGCGTCGACACCCCTAGTTGGGGTCTGTGTGCAGAACGTAGCGCATTTGCAGCAATGATTACCAGTGGCGAATACGCGTTTGATAAAGTTGTCGCGGTTTGGAGAGATGACAAGACTGGCAAGCTTCATGTGCTTCCGCCGTGTGGTGTGTGTCGCGAATTCATGCGACAGATTGATCAGGGCAATCTCGAATCAGAAGTTATTCTTGGCAGAAATGACGTCAGGAAGCTTAAAGACCTCATCCCTTATTACGAATGGCCACGGCCGATTGATTAAGTGCACACGAGACGCGTCGTTTCAAGAATCTAAATGGAAGCGAAACGGACCAAACTGAGTTTAATCGACCACGGTTCCAGTACGCTGGGCCAGCTCACTCGTGCGAAATGGGGCATCTCTAGACAAGGTGCCTAATTCTGCGTATTGTTGTCGCAGAAAGGAGACAAACGATGAGCGCACCATCACAGCGTGTCGTCAAGATCGGCGACATTGTCACCGTGGTCTCGGAGGAGTCCATGTACCACGGAGAGCAAGGCGAAGTCGTCGAGATCAACGATGGGGATGATGACGGGGACGGCCCGATCGGCGTCAAGTTTGACCCGTGGCAGATCCTATACCACGTCTCTCAGCCCGAGGAGTGCATCGTTCAGCATCGGGACGATCAACTCCGAGTGGACAGTGGGTGGTCGTGCAAGACGTTGGCTCCGCGTCTCTACCCCCACTACTACCACACGACCATTTCCTTCCAGTACCCGTTCGACCCCGCCCTTCCGTGTATGCACGAGGGATGCAGGGAGCCTCTCGCCCGGCGCTGTGTCTTCAACATCGTGGGCAGCGTGTGCGAGGTGGACCTGTGCTGCGCGCATGCAACCGAGATCCACGGAAAGTGCGGCATGTCCTTTCCCTGGAAGAAGAACTACCCCTTTCCCAAGAAGGAGACCGCAGCGTAACCCGCTCGCGCAGAAGGCCCGCACGGTTTCTGCTGGGCGGGTTTTCTCGTACCAGCACACATCATCGACCCTGGCCGTAGTGAAGCTGCAGCTTGCTAACGTGCTCTTGGTAAGTCTTGCTACAGCGGAAGGTGCTGTTGCTGTCGTGGAAGTAGAACATGCACTCGGTTTCTATCGGGTTGAGTGCGGCGAGAATAGCATCGAGCGAGGGATTCGCGATTGGCGCAGGGGGGAGCCCACCGTGCTTGTAGGTATTGAATGGGGAATCGAGGTACTTATCACTCGGTAGCGGACGAGGCCACCACACACTGTTCGAGCCGTCTGCTTTTGCGTACTGGAGCGTTGCATCGAGCTGCAGGTTCATGTCGATAAACAGACGGTTCCAGATAATTCCGGAGATTTCTCGCATATCGGTGAAATCGTATGCCTCGCGCTCGAGGAGCGAGGCAATGATGAGCGCCTCGCGGAGCGGCACCTGCACGGCGACTTCCTCGGGGTAGCGTACAAGAACCTCGGCATCGAACTCGGCGGTGATGAGGGCCGCAACCTCTTTGGGACTCGCCTGTGTGTGGGTGAGGTAGCGACCAGGAAAGTACGCTCCTTCCGGAACGCGAGACGTCTCGTCGACGAGCGCAAGGAATGTCCTCTGCTCCTCGTCGCTCCAGTCGAGGAGGTCAGCGAAGTTTTCCGCTATCTCCTCCTTGCGCTCGCCCGGATGGATGACGAGTACGCGCGCTGTGGGTGAGGCAAGCTGCTGGTACCAAGCCGATGCGGCGATCTTTTCGATCGTCCGCTCGAACCATCCGAGCTGCTTGTGGCGGGTCGGCCGAGTGGCAATATGCACGGCAAAGTAGGTGTCGACGTCGGGATGCTCGACAATGCGCTCAAGCAGCGGGTTGACGCTCACGGGAAAGGGCGGTGCCTCAGAACGGCGCGCCGCCTCTTCAAGGCGCGCCAACTCGAACTCTGCGATGGTAACGACGACGCCTCCTAAGAGCACCGCCACAATGATGAGTGAACCGTAGGCGATGCGAATCTTTCGCTTCACCCGCGGCGAGGTGTCGCACACTTGCCGGCACACCTGCTGTATCCGCTTCCGCATGAGCAC
>CAZKXF010000076.1:0-2906 GCA_964556805.1 uncultured Candidatus Saccharibacteria bacterium | reverse complement strand
GATCGGTAGGAGACCTCGAACAACCACGCGCGCCCGTACGGGCGCGCGTGGTTGTTCGCTGGTGCTCCCACAGCATCGCGTCGAAAAGGAGCGTGCACCGTGCGATACTGAGTAGCAATGGACAGTCGGCCATCTCAGACCACGCTCGTGCGACGCGTGCGCACCTTCGCTGATGACGTACGCCGTGCCCAAGCGCACGGGGCACCAAGCGACAGCGCCGCCATATCTCCCGCAGAGCCAGCTATCGAACCGGCGCGGCCGGCAGCGCCTTCTCGGCCCCCAGCACCACCTGCCGCAGCACAACCACCCAAGCGACCACCTGCACAGCAAGCCTCTGCGCTACCGCTCCGGATTGCAAAAGAAGTCCAGAACCTGCCGCACGTCATAACCGATGACTCCCATCTCTCGGATTCAGGGAAGCTCCTCGACATTCGAACCGAATCGGGCCAGCGGGCACAGGAGGGCACCATTGTCAAAGACACCCGAAAAAAACGCTGGACCTTGCAGAAAGCTATCGGCACCTCTATCAAGGATTGGGCGGAGGAACAGAAGAAGTCGATCGACCAGATGGCCGAAAAACGCAATCCTACTCCCAAGGTTGCGCCCTCAGAGACGCGAGCGCACATTATCGAAGCTGCACGCACTAACAGCAAAATCGCTGCGCGCGACGATCGTAGTGTCGTCATAGAAAAGCTCCGCACCTTTGCGCGGGACGCCGAACGCGTTACCGGAAAGAAGTTCTCCATGGCTAAACCTGCCGCGGAAGAGACACCCCGGTGGGGTAGCAGCACCCAAGCGGCTCCTGTCCGAACGCAGCCGGCAGTAGCTCTACTCGTCAAGCAGGCGCGCCCTACCATTCGGCCCGACCGACCGGTGTTTCCTCGACCAAATCTGCCCCTCCGAGCCGAGCCTCTCAAGAGCCTCGAGAAGGATGTGGCGCCGACTGCCGAGCGCACGCTGCCCGAGAGTTCCTTTGCCATGCCCGAGACCACCCCCGCTCCAACACCTCCCGTAGCGGACGTCGCACCAGCGGCGCAGAAGCGGCCTGCTACAGCGCCCGCGGCTCCTGCTTCTGAAGAGAGCGACCAGGCACTCGAAGCTCGGCGTGCCGCTATTGAAAAGCTGCTCGCCACTGCGCGTCTCCCGAACCTCAAGCCTGAGGCGGAACGTGAACCGCAGCCGCAGGCCGCCTCGCGCGATATTGAATTCACCCCACCAACCTTTACCGCACCGCAGACCACGCCACTACGCACCTACCGCGACGACGCAATCAGCGACGTGGAGCAAAACCAACGTTCTGTGCCCGCCATCGCCGCAGCCCAAGAGACAAAACGCACGGCTGCTCGACCACCAGCACAACCAGCACAGGCCGTGACGCGGCCCTTCGTGCTTGCCGGTGCCTTTATGGTGGTTATCATTGCGCTTGGCGGCTTCGGTCTCTTCTGGTTAAGCGACAAGGAAGGGAATGTGTCGCCTGAAAGGGTCGCTATCCCGGCCTTCATCGACGTCGATACGCGCACCTCCGTTTCATTTTCAACCAATCGAGCAGCACTGCTTGCGGCACTGGCTGAGGCGCACAAGGCAGCGGGCAGGGGCGTAACCCAGATCTACCCGACATACGGCGCCGAGGCGGCAGCACCAACAAGTGACGTTCTCTACGTTATTGATCCGCGCGCGCCCGGCTCCTTCATTCGTAGCCTTCGCGAAGCGATGATGATCGGCAGCCTCGACGGCGATGCCCCGTTCTTCATTTTCAAGACCGAGCGGTTCGAGACGGCATTCGCTGGCATGCTTGATTGGGAGCCGTTTATGAGCGCTGACCTCACCCCTCTCTTTGGTGAACCGGTACGCGGCACACTCGATCGGAGCGCCCGGACAAGAGCGCAGGTGCGTGATCCGTTCTTTATTGACGAGATCGTCGGCAATCTCGACGTGCGAGTACTCTACGATGAGAGCGGCGCGGAGCGGATCGTCTATGCCTTCGCTGACGAGGAAACGATTGTGCTCACCACCTCAAAAGATGCACTCGCAAAGCTCGCTAATCGGCTTCGGTAGCACGTGCTATACTGCCGGAGTATGGCAACTGATACGACAGGGTACAGGGTGCAGCTAGAAGCAGCGCTTGCCCAGGTACAGGAGGAACTTTCGACGCTCGGTATCCACAACCCCGAGAATCCCCAAGACTGGATAGCCACACCAGAGCCGGAGGGAAGCGGGGAAGCAGACCCTAACGTCGCAGCAGATCGCGTTGAAGACTGGGACGAACGCGCCGCAACGCTTGCGGAGCTTGAGCGGCGGTACAACGATACGCGCCGTGCACTTCAAAAAATCGACGAGGGGACGTACGGCATCTGCGAGGTGGGTGAAGAAGAGATAGAAGCTGACCGTCTGAGCGCCAATCCCGCCGCCCGCACCTGCAAGGCACACCTTAACGAGGAAGCAACGCTTCCCAAGTAAGCCACCATGGCGGTTGCACGCGTCTTTGCAGCCCAGCCTTCCATGCTCTCGGGCGACATCGTGACCGTTGAAGCAGACCTCTCTCGAGGTCTGCATTCGTTTTCGGTCGTCGGCCTGGCAGGCAAGGCGGTCGAGGAAGCCCGCGACCGCGTCAATGCCGCCATCAAAAACTCTCATCTGCCTGCGCCCAAGAGCAAGAATCACAAGATAACCATTTCACTTGCGCCGGCTGACCTCAAGAAGGAAGGACCACTTTTTGATCTACCCATCGCCATCGCCTACCTCCTCGCGGCAGGAGAGGTGCGAGCGAAGGTCGACCGCATACTCTTTCTAGGAGAACTGGCGCTCGATGGTACGCTTCGGCCTGTGCGTGGCGTCTTGCCCAGCGTGCGCGCCGCAGCACTCGGCGGCTACCAAACCGCTATTGTGCCCGCTGACAACGCTGCGGA
>CAZKXF010000075.1:0-2928 GCA_964556805.1 uncultured Candidatus Saccharibacteria bacterium | reverse complement strand
AGGCGCGTGCTGAGCTTGTCGAGAAAATTGTCGAGCAAGATGACGCGCTCATGAACGCCTACCTCGAAGGGAATGAGCCTGCCCACGCTGACCTCGTGGCGGCGCTCCGCAAGGGTGTTATCGCTAACGATATATTCCCCGTCATGACGGGCTCCGCGCTCAAGAACAAGGGCGTGCAGCTCGTGCTCGACGCCGTCGTCGACTACCTGCCGTCTCCCGTTGACCTGCCGCCGGTGCAGGGTACGCACCCGAAGACGGGGGAGACCATCGAGCGCAAGCCTGCTGATGACGAGCCATTCTGTGCGCTCGCCTTTAAGCTGCAGACTGACCCGTTTGTCGGCCAGCTGACCTTCTTCCGTGTCTACTCGGGCGTCGTGCGCTCCGGTTCGTACATCTACAACGCCACGACCGGCGAGAAGGAGCGCCTCGGCCGCATTGTGCGGCTGCAGGCGGATAAGCGGGAGGAAATCGACGAGGTGCTCACGGGGGAAATTGCAGCGGCCGTCGGTCTCAAAGAGACTAAGACCTCGCACACACTCTGCGATGAGGCGCACCCTATTGTGCTCGAGCAGATTGTCTTCCCCGAACCGGTGGTAGCGATGCGCATTGAGCCGAAAACCAAGCAGGACCAGGAGAAGATGGGTATGGCGCTCAAGAAGCTCTCCGATGAAGACCCTACCTTCCGCGTTACGACTGACCCAGAGACTATGGAAACCATCGTTGCGGGTATGGGTGAGCTCCACCTTGAGATTCTCGTTGACCGCATGAAGCGGGAGTTTAGCGTTGAGGCGAACACCGGCCGTCCGCAGGTGGCGTACCGTGAGACGATTAGACGCCCGGCCGAGGCGGAGTACAAGTACATCAAGCAGTCGGGTGGTAAGGGCCAGTATGGGCACGTCAAGATCCGCATCAAGCCGCTCGAAGAGCTGCCCGAGGGCGCTGAGCTGCCGAAGAACGTGAAGCGTTCAGAAGGATTTGAATTCATCAACAGCGTGAAGGGCGGCGTGATTCCGAACGAGTTTATCCCTGCCGTCGAGAAGGGCGTGAAAGAGGCGCTCGAGCGCGGTACCGTTGCTGGCTACAAGATGGTGAACGTCTCCGTTGAGCTCTACGACGGTTCCTCGCACGATGTTGACTCTTCCGAAATCGCCTTCAAGCTTGCCGGCATCAATGCCTTCCAGGAGGCTGCGCAGAAGGCGGACTCCGTGCTGCTTGAGCCGATCATGCGCGTTGAGATCACTACCCCCGAGCAGTTCATGGGCGACATCAACGGCAACATCTCCTCAAAGCGCGGCCACGTGGAGAGCATGGAAGACCGCGAAATGGTGAAGGTGGTGCACGCGCAGGTGCCGCTCTCGGAGATGTTCGGCTATACAACCACCCTGCGCTCGATGACCGAGGGACGCGCCTCGATGACGATGGAGTTCGACCACTACGAGGTGGTGCCGCCAAACGTCGCGGCCGAGATCAAGGCAGCTCGCAACGCATAGCAGCGAGTAATCAATCCCGAGCACTCCTCGGTACCACTCCTCAGGTTTCCTCACGGTTCAGCCAAAGCCGGACTTTTCCTTGAGAAAGGCGGGATTGCGGGGCATACGATACAAAACGCCCGAGGCCGAAGGCCTCGGGCGTTTTGCTGTAGCTACTGCTAATACCGGAAGTCGATGACATCCTCGATGTCCCGTTCGCGCTCGTTGTAGCGGTCGGCGAGGTACTCAATGACCTCATCTTCGTCCTCATCAACGTTGCGGAGGGTGAAACGATCGGTGTTGCCATTGCGGAAGCGCACGGTGATGTCGGCATCGTCGCTGAAAAACCGGACGTCAATCGAGCGGATATCGTTGTTTTGGTTGCTGCTTTTGGTCTCGAAGTCGATGACATCCTCGATGTCCCGTTCGCGCTCGTCGTAGCGATCGGCAATGAGGCGGATCACGCGACTCTCACTTTTATTCACGTTACGGAGGGTGAAACGATCGCGATCTCCATCGCGGAAGCGTACCGTAACGTCCGCATCGTTACTGTCAAAGACCACGGCAATGGAGCGTATAGCATCATTGCTGCGGCCGCGATCATCTACCTCATCAATGAGACCGAGGATAGTAGACACCGAGAGGCGGAGCTCGTGGCTCAGGATCTCTGCCACATGGCGCTCGCTCTGTGCGTCCATGGCGTAGTGGTCAGTGTCGCCATTCCGGTACTCGACACGCACCTGGGCGATACGTCCCGAGAATTCAACCTCGATCGAGTCGATGTCGTGGCGGGTGCCGTAGCAGGAGTAGCCGTACGTGCAGGTGTCGTAGCCATAGGGGGTGACTACCACACCACGGCCGGCAAGCTGCTCTTGCAGGAACCGAAGTTGGAGCAAGAGAGCATTCAGCTGCGCCTCGATGCTTGCATTCGAGTAGTAGGTAGTGGCTGCAGTTACCGATGCGGGCGGCACGAAGACGACGGCCGCAAGCACCAGGGCAATGGTTGCTGTTTTGAGGTATTTCATACTGATTCTTAAAGTTACGAAGCTGGTAACAGGAGCCTCTCTTCCTGCATGATGCATATTTTTAGCCATTTTGGCAAGCAGAGAGGGATCGCGCGGTTGCTATTCTCAAGGAGAGGCCTATAGTGGAGTAAGAAGGGCGGAGATTCCTCCGCCCAATAAGAAAAAACGTTCCGTGCCTGTGGGCACAGGAGAACATAGATGAGAACTCCCGAATGGGTGAAGCCCAGCGTGTGGGGCCTCGCAGGCGGCGCAGTTGCGGCGATGGTCATCGGCTTTGGCTGGGGAGGCTGGGTGACCGGCGGAACCGCCCGGCAGATGGCGAACGCGGAGGTCGAGCAGGCCGTCGTCCACGTCTATGCGCCGGTCTGCGCCAAGCTCGCAGCGGCTGAGCCCGAAAAGGTCGCACTTCTCGTCAATGAGAGCAGCTGGCAGCG
>CAZKXF010000074.1:0-2946 GCA_964556805.1 uncultured Candidatus Saccharibacteria bacterium | reverse complement strand
ATGCTTCACGCATATTGCCGACAGCGTAAGGTCTTTTCCAACCCCTACCCTGGAGAGCAGCATGGACAAGCTGACCCACCAGGACACCCTGTACCTACAGGAGGTTCTGGAAATCGGCGGCGACCTACTCCTGCTCCCCAGGATTAGGCTGCCGAACATCAGCGAAACGCTGCAGCTGCAGCGTTTCGGCATCCCCAACCTCGCTTCATCTGACGAAGCGCGCGTTGCGGCGATGGCAAGTCTCTTCGAGCGCAAATCGAGCTACGTGAGCGTCTGCGAAGAGACCGGCCGCGAGCCTCCGTGGATAGAAGAGCTGCCGGCCGAGCAGCGCCGGTGGCTTCGCTACCACTACGCGACCCAAAGCGAAGATCCTCTCGTTATCGTGAACGAACTGCCGCACACCGGTGTTTCGTACATGGTGCGCGAAGGCGGGCTCTGCGAAGAGGTGGAGCGCCTCTTCAACCTGCGGCGATTGCAGTACGTGAAGCAGCTGGGGTTCCTGCAGCAGCCCTGGATGGCCATGTCGAAGCACGGCGCGGTGACCGACCTCAGCACCAACACGCGCTATACCCACTCGCTTGATGTCATGGCGCTCGCGACGCTCATCGGCCGCAACCTCGGCTTGTCCGAGTGGCCGATGACCCACCTACGGGTTGCGGCCTTTACGCACGACTGGGGCACTCCCGCCGGCGGCGACTCGGTGAAGTACGTCGATCCGAAAGCCTTCGACGAGGACCTCAACTACCGGAAGCTCCTGCAGCGTCTCCCCAGAGCAACATGGGGAGCGTTTAAGAAGATGCGTGAGATCGAAGAGGACTTCCTCGAGCTCACCATCCTCAATCAGGGGTGCCTCGGGCAGATCCTCGATCTTACCGATAAGCTCGCCTACGTCGCCCGTGATCTCGTCACCTGCCTCAAGGCCGCGGTTGATCCCTCCGACGACGACGTCTACCTCGGTATGTACGCGCTCAAGGAGATCGTCGACGAGTTCCCCTACGTCTGTAGCATCTGGGACTCCGTCGAACAATCCCTGGACCGCCTCGTCTTCACCGACATCTGGCGTCTCCTCGGGTTTTTGAAGGCGCGGATTATTCTCTTCCGCGAGCTCTACTACCACCCGCGTGCACGATTCGGGGAGTACCTCATCTCACGAGTGCTTGTGAAGCTCCTCTACGACCGCGGTGAGCTCACGCGCGAAGAGCTGCTCGTGATGACCGACGATGCGCTCAAGCGCAAGCTCGACAACGCATTCGGCGCACAGAGAGTGCTGCAGGGACTCTCTGCAAAGACGCAGGTGCGGTCGTTTCGGACGCGAGAGGAGGCGCTGCGCTTCAAGCGCGAGCTCGAGGAATCGGGCAACCGCTTTGCGCTCGTCGAAGATCACCTGCGGTCGGTCAAAACGGGCGCCGACTGGCTGGTGCGTACAAAAAGCGGCACGAAGCCGCTCTACGAGGCCTACCCTGGCGACGCGCGTCAGCTCCACGAGATGGCCACGATGAATCCCGCCGTCCACGTCTACTACTTCGGCGACGATCCGTATGCTCCCAAGGACGAGCTTGCCGACCTCGTCGAGATGATCCAGAGACTTCCCCCCGCTTCCTGACCGGAGCGGGATCTTTTTATACTTGTATGTCACTTGCTATTCCGACAGAAGAAATGCTTGACTTTTTCTTCAAAATAAGATATAATGATATACAAGACAACCCCCAGGGGGACGCCATGGGTTTCTTGATGGGTTTCTTGCACCGTTACCTGCCGCTGATCCTTTTCCTGTGCATGCTCGGCGTCATCGCCGTGCCGCACATGATGGCGGAGCGATACAACACAGAGACCTCGGAGCGGCTCGAGGCCTACAACGCTTTTCTCCACCGCGTCGGCACCCTGCCGCTCTTCGATGAGGGATCGCAGCTCTGCGTGACATGGAGCAAGAGAGACAACGAAGTCGCGCAGGAGCAGCTGCAGCTTCTAGAAGAGCTCATCGATGCTGCAGACGCGGCGATCGCGTGGGAGCTGCGCAGCATGCTCTCGCGCCCCATGCGGCTCCTTGAGCTCAGGGCAATCGTGGAGGCCCACAGTGCCGAGCACGACCTGCTCGCGCTCAGCCTGCCTCTGCTGGTCAACCGAATCGACAAGCAGGTGTGCGTCGAGGAGATACCTCGCGGTGCACCTGTCTAGACACAGGTTGCCCGACTTCCCGTCCGAGTGCTTCACGGCACGAGGGCGGGATTCTTTTATATCCGTTGCTTCTCGATCCTAGGTATTTGAAATATTCACCATCCACTGAATGCCGAATGGTGTGTCCGATGTCGCAAATTACGACGTCGCGTAGATGTAGTAGACCGTGCCGCGGTAATCATCGATGATGAAGAACGAATTTTCGTCGTGCTGCAGCACATCCACCGGTCGCGCGACGCGTTTTCCTTCAGCATCGAGGAAGCCGTCCATGAAGATCTCCTGCGTCCCGTCTTCAGTGACCCGCACCAGCGCATAGCCGTTGCCGATTTCCTCCCGGAACGATCCGTGGAGTGCGACGAGGAAGGTGCGGGCAAACATCGCATGACCTTCCTCAAAAAACTCGAGCCCCAGCGGCGCCGTATGCGGTCCGAACGATACGAGCGACTTGGGCACGTCAGTGCACTCGATATCCTTGCGCTGCCACGCCACCGTCGTATCCTCGTGCTTTGCTCCCTCATCCTCGTAGCAGTACGGCCACCCGTAGTGTGCGCCGTCCTCGATTCTAAACATCGTGTCATCCGGGTCGTCGACACCCAGGTGATCGACGCCGTTCTCGGTGGCATAGAGCGTGTCGCCCACCATCGTCATGCCGACCGCATTTTTTATGCCGTCTGCGTACACGCGTACGTTTTCGCCATCGGGGTCCATCGCGAGAATCACCGCGCGTACCTCGTCTTCCGGCTGCTCGCAGACGTTGCAGCCACTGCCCAC
>CAZKXF010000073.1:0-3001 GCA_964556805.1 uncultured Candidatus Saccharibacteria bacterium | reverse complement strand
GGTTTTCCTCGATCAGTAGCTCAACGAGCGCCTGAATGGTGTGGGGTGCAAAAAAGTTATCGCCATCGAGGCAGTACACCAGCGTGCCGGTGGAATGGTCAATGCCGCTGTTACGTGCAGCCCCACCCCCTCTGTTGGTGTCGTGGGCATAGCAACGGACATGCGGATAGGTTGTGGCAATCGCATCCATTACCGCTCGCGTCGTATCGGTCGATGCATCGTCGATGAGAATCACCTCAAAGGGAATCTGTAGGTGCTGGGTGTAGATAGAAGCAACCGCCTCCGCGAGCGTATCAGCGCAGTTGTAGCAGGGGACCACGATAGAAAGTGTGTGAGACGTGCTAGGCATGGCGAGCAAATTCGGCAGCAATCATGGTATCGAGCACTTCAAAAAAACTACGATCGTAACACCATCCCAGTGTGTGGCATGCGCGAGTGGAATCACCGAACATCACGGGCACGTTCGGACGGCGCGAGAGCGCAGGATCTGTCCGAATGCGATCTAGCGAAACCTGGCACTGGGTGAGCACGTACTCAGCTATACGCTTTATTGCAATCGGTGCGCCCGATGCAATGACATAGTCGGAGGGAACTTCCGCCTGGAGCGATCGCCACATTGCATCCACATAGTGCGGTGCAGAGCCGTAATCACGTTCATTGGTGGGGTCCCCGAGGTAGACGTACTCTTGAGCGCCGTACTTGATACGGACTGCAGTGCGAATGAGTGTTTGTATGAACGACTGAGGAGCACGGAGCGGGGATTCATGGTTAAAGAGTATCCCACTTACGACAAACATACCGTACTGCGTACGGTATGTTTGTACGAGCAGGTGTCCGGCTGCTTTCGATGCACCGTAAGGATTGGTGGGGTGGAGCGGCGACGTCTCGGTAATAGGCATGGCTGTTTCCGGGCCGTACATCTCCGAAGATGATGCCTGGAATAGCTTTGCGGCGGGGTGGTGTATGCGGAGCACTTCGAGTAAGGTGAGGAGCGAGTTGATGTTGTAGCTCAGTGTCTCGTGTGGCGCCGTAATCGACGCAGCAACGGAATTTTGACTTGAGAGGTTGTATATCTCGTCAGGTTTCCAGGTCGCTACTACCGGTGCAAGCCAGGAGGGGTCGCACTGGTCTCCGGAGATCACCGTTACGGAGTCGGCGACCGAAAGGGCGGCCAACCTGCTCATATCTGCCTGTGCCTGCCTACTTGTTCCTACTACACGGTAGCCGCGCTCGACGAGCAGCGCCGAGAGATAGGCGCCGTCTTGGCCGGTGATGCCGGTGATGAGTGCCGTCTTTGAAGCCATACTAGTACTCGAGGTTTTTAATCTTATTGGTCCAGTACTCCATAGAGAGAGACTGTGGGTTGGCCTGGGCATGCACCGCTGCATACGTATCGGCGAGCCGCTGCGCATCGAATCCATTGAGCTCCTTCCAGTCGGTAATACAGAGCAGCGGAACTCCTATCTTTTCGAAGTAGCTCGTAGTGACTGAGCGCTTGACGATGGGGACGACGCCTGTATACATCGCGTCCCACGTGCGGTGCCCTTCGATCGAGGATCCGGGAGGGGAAAGGACAAATTTGTACCGGGCGAGAGTATGCAAGTAGGAAAAATAATTTTTCCAGCTGGGTAACGTTTCTCCGAGCGGATGCTTCGCTATGGTGTCGAGCGCCGGCTGCCGCTCGATAGGATTGGTCGAGACGGTGAAGCCGTAGAATATCTTGTCATTCTTTTGGTACTTTTGCCTTGCAACGTGCCGGAAGACAGTCGGGATACCACATACGTAGTAGTGTTTGTTTTCGATGCCGAGAGGGAGGGGAGTGACCTTCGGGTGGTCGATCACTACGTTGATGCCGTACCACCGGAGAATCTTTTCGTCCGCCAGTGCAAGGAGCCGAGCGTCTACTTCCTGATCGCCGTTGTGCGTGACGAGTACGTACTGTGTCGTAATGTGCGGATGTATCTGGATGAGAAATGTTTCGATACGGCTATCGCCAACGAAGACGATCTCTCCCGTTCGAACAGCACCGGCATCGAGGTGCGGACGCGCGGCATCATAGATATGGTCTGCGAGCGCGCGGAATCCGTCGCCGGTAATAAAAGGTGCACTACCAGGCCGAGGATTTCCAGAATAGCGTATGAGCGTTCTGCCGACGATGCGGTATATCTTAAACAAGAGATCCATGGAACGAGGCTGCAGGTTTCGATAAATGGTAGCACGGAAATGCGGTGCTGGAAGGTATGCGCACGAGACGCTGCTGTGGTAGGATGCACGCACTACAGGGTAACACTGAACTTCTCGATGAAAGCAGTCATTCTTGCCGGCGGAGAAGGTACGCGACTCTACCCCCTCACGCTGGTGGTGGCCAACAAGCATCTGCTGCCGCTCTACAATAAGCCGGTCATCAGCTACGCGGTCGACAAGCTCGTCGAGAGCGGCATCAGGGATATCATGATTATTTCTTCTCCGCATCACATTGGCCAGTTCGTCACACTCTTCGACGCGCAGAAGAAGTGCACCATTACCTACGGGGTACAGCGAGCCCCAAAAGGCATTGCTGACGGCCTGTGCGTCGCACGAGATTTCATCGGAACGGACAGCTGCCTGCTCTGGCTTGGTGATGGGGTGGTCGAAGATGATATCACCCGTCACATTCAGAACTTCACCTCGGGCGCCAAGATCTTTCTCAAGGCCGTTCCTGATCCTTCGCGGTTTGGTGTTGCGTACGTCGATGCGAAAGGAAGCGTGCAAAAAATCATCGAGAAGCCAAAAAAACCAAAGAGCAATCTTGCTGTGGTGGGGGTGTACATGTACGACAGCACTGTCTTTGACAAGATGGAGAACCAGCCGCTCTCCGAACGCGGAGAGTACGAGATTACGTACGTCAACAACAGGTATATTGAAGAGGGTTCGCTCGATGCGGTGGTGCTGAAGAAAAAATGGTTCGATATCGGCACTTTTGAGAGCCTCTTCGAGGCGTCGGCCTACATGCGCAAGAAAG
>CAZKXF010000072.1:0-3055 GCA_964556805.1 uncultured Candidatus Saccharibacteria bacterium | reverse complement strand
GCCCTTCTTTCACTTCGTACGGTACGATGCTCTTGTCACGCTGGACGGCCTCTTCCTTGAAGGTATGGCCCATGAAGCGCTTGATACCGTAGATGGTGTTCTGCGGGTTGGTGACTGCCTGCCGCTTGGCGATCTGTCCCACGAGACGCTCGCCTGTCTTTGATATAGCGACCACCGACGGCGTCGTGCGATTACCCTCGCTGTTTTCGATGATAGTCGGGTCGCCGCTCTCGATGATGGCCATTGCTGAGTTTGTCGTACCCAAATCAATTCCAAGAATTTTTGCCATAGTGATTGCTCGCTAGTGGTTAGTAATTACTACTCCTGTACGTACGTTCCTACCACAACCTTCGCTGGCCGTATCAGCCGTTCGCCCACTCGGTACCCCTTCTGCAGGACGTCAACGACGGTATGGTGCTTCTCTTGTGTTCCTACCACTACCTCCGACACCGCTTCATGCTCTCGCGGATCGAAGGGGGCTCCGACCGGTTCAAGAATGGTGACATCGTTTCGATTGAGAACCGCTGTCAGCTGCGTGTACATGCGTTCGATGCCTTCCTTCCACTCCCCTTCCTGTCCGTTTCGTGCTAATTCGCGGAGTGCCATATCGAAGCTATCGCAGAGCGGTAGCAGCGTTTCGATGAAGCTTGCAGCGGTGCGCTCCCGTTCCCCGGCCCGGTCGTTCTCAGCCCGTCGTTTGCTGTTGAGGTGGTCTGCTTTGGCTCGCTGCCAGCCGTCGAGGAATTCCTGTCGCTCTTTCTGGCAAGCCTTGAGCTCCTGGCGGAGGCGCTTCACGAGGTCGGCCTGCTGCTCTTCGGCGTCGGCAAGCTCTATATCCGCCACCTCTCCCTGCTCGAAATCTCCATTTTCACTGTCTTTTCTTTCTCGCATCGTAAAAAATTATATTAGAATTTTGTAGCTTGTCAACTTTCTCCCCGCGGGTCTGGTACGTTACTATCTACGTCAGATGTAGTTCCGCAACCGAGTAGAGGAGTTGGTCATGGCACGGAGATCTTCCCCGCGTGCACCGACTCTCCCGAGGCGGCTGCGCGATATTGTACGGTTCGTTCGGCACACGAACGAGTTCGGCAGCGTACTGCGCCTCATCTGGCGCCCGGGAAGTCCCGATGGAAAGGCGGGACAGGAGCGCAACGACTCACATACCTGCCAGCTCATCGACGTTGCGTGGTTTATCCAGCAGCGGTGGCTAAAGCACCTCGACCTCACCAAGGTGCTGCTCTACGCGCTCGTGCATGATAAGCTGGAAACCTACGCAGGAGACACTCCCGCATTCCTGGGTAAGCTCGGCGAGTATACGAGCGGTCATGATCGAGCATCGAAGAACGAGCGGGAGCGGCTCGCACAGATGCGGATCGACAAGGAGTGGGGTCGCATCTTTCCTTCCTTCATCGAGCATCTCGCCGCCTACCAGCGGCAGGAAGACGAAGAGAGCCGGTTTATCTACGCGCTCGACAAGTTCCTCTCAGACCTCAACATCTACGAGGATAACGGCAGGACCAATCGGGTTCTCGGCATCACCCTCGAGGAGCAGATCGCTTACAAGCGTCAACGCGTAGCTGCCCACTCGTTTGTGCTCGGTCTCTACGAGGAGTTCGTCGAGCACTGCAGGTCGCGGCCAGACCTCTTCCACACCCAAGTCGGACGCATCCTTACAGCCGCCGAGTGATCGGAGGCTGTCTTTTTATATACACAAGCACAAAAAAGAGCTCCATCCGGAGCCCCTTTCTTTTCCTAACGCTTACTCCACTGCGGCGACTTGCGGGCCTTGCGCAAACCGAACTTCTTGCGCTCTTTACTGCGTGGATCGCGCTTGAGGAAGCCGGCTCGTTTCAAAAGGGTGCGGCGCTCAGGATCTTCCTTTACGAGGGCTCGTGCGATGCCAAGTTTGATGGCGTCGGCGTGTCCTCGGATGCCTCCCCCCGATACATGCACGGTTACCGTGTAGTTGCCGATCGCATCATTGACTGAAAACACCGACAAAACCGCGTGCTCAAGGGCGGCAGAACCGAAGTACTCACCAACGGGCTTACCATTGATTGTTACCGTTCGTTCCTTTGCTGGTACCAGACGAACTCGCGCCGAAGCGGTTTTGCGGCGTCCGATTCCCTCTGTGTAGTGCTTTTGAGCCATGGCGTAATAAAAAGTTAGTCGTTTACCACGAGGTTCTGCATGCGCAACTTGTGGAGCTTATTGCGGGGGAGCATGCCGGCAATGGTGCGAGTAAGTGCCTCGCTCATACCTCGGCGATTGGCAAGGTGGCCCAGCGTTTCGACACGCTGGCCGCCGGGATAGCCAGAGTACGTTTTGTACACCTCTTGTGTGCGCTTGCGCTCCGAGACGTCAATGAGGCGTGCGTTCGTAATCGTTACCAGCACCGGAAAAACGGTGTGCTTCGCAAATGCCGGCGAGTGCTTGCCGAGAAGGACAGCTGCCGCCTCTGCAGCCACGGCGCCGAGTCGCTTTCCTTTCGCGTCGATCGTGTATTCGGTTGTCTGCGGTGTCGCCGTCATAGGTGTTAAACAAGTTCAATGACTGCCTCTCGTCGTCCGGCTGCTGTTGGACCTTTCTTGACAATGCGCGTGTAGCCACCGTTACGCTGCGCGTACGTCGGGGCGATATCACGAAAAAGTTTTTGCAGCACCTCCTGAGAAGGCTGGCCGAGGCGCGCTGCCACCAGCCGGCGCGACGTCACGGTATCCTGCTTCGCTCGCGTAATAAGCCGTTCGACGTAAGGTCGCAGCTCGCGCGCCTTTGCCTCTGTCGTGCTGATGGCTCCTTCCGTAATCAGGGAGAGCGCCAAACCTCGTAGGAGCGCAGTGCGTCCTCGTCGCGTTCGGGAGAGTGTTCGGTTGGCACTGTGGTGTCGCATGGGAATACAGGGAGGGCAGTAGGCTAGGCCTTCAGCGTGAGGTTCATGTCTGCGAGGACTCGTTCGATCTCTTCGACGCTCTTAGGGCCCATACCGTCGAGGGCTAGGATATCATCTTTTCGCTTGCGGACAAGGCCGCCGACCGTTCTGATGTTCGCTTCCTCG
>CAZKXF010000071.1:0-3081 GCA_964556805.1 uncultured Candidatus Saccharibacteria bacterium | reverse complement strand
AAATCGAAGTGACGAACGAGATCAACCCTATATCCTGGGTGTCACCAATGTGGAAGCTCTGCCGGAGTACGCTTCGATCATGCAAGCGCTCGACGCGTACGAACGCGAAGCGGCCGCAGCGGGTCCTGAAGCCAAAACTGCCGTATGAACATCTTCATCGATCCGCAACAGGGAGAAGCATCCGAAAAAGAGGAACCGCGTCTGCTCTTCACGCCGCGTCCATCCGTCTCCCTGCGGGAACGAATGCCTACCGTACCCCAACTTGCGGTTGCGCTCGGAGGTCTCGCCCTGGTATTCGGCATCTCTTACGTTCCGGGCTTGGTGAACAGCCGCACGAAGGAACCTGAGCCACGAGTTCGGGAATCGATAACCAACGAGCCGCTACCGCTTCAGATTGATCACTTTGAAGACGTTGCACTCACTGCACACGCTGCGTACGTATGGGACGCACGCGAGGAACGAGCGCTCTACAACAAGAACGCGGGCGACCGGCTACCGCTGGCATCGCTCACAAAGCTCATGACTGCGCTTGTTGCCTACGACACGCTCGGCAAAACCGATACGGTGACGGTTACGCCCGACGCGCTGATGCAGGAAGGGGAAAGCTACCTCATGCCAGGTACTACCTTTACGGTGCAAGATCTCACTGACTTTGTTCTCCTGACCTCTTCAAATGACGGCGCGTATGCGCTCGCTGCAGCCGCAGGACTGCAGATCAGTGCAGGGGAAGCAATTGACGCGTTCGTAACAGCAATGAATGCAAAAGCTGAATCGCTCGGCCTCTCGCAATCTTCGTTCAGCAACCCTACGGGGCTCGATGTTTCAAGCTCAACGAGCGGAGGATACGGTTCAGCACGCGACGTCGCGTTTCTTATGGAATACCTCATTGAAGAACGCCCGGATCTCCTTGCAACTACCCGCGAGCGTGCCAGCACCTTCAACGACCAGCTCGGCACCGCGTTTGCTGCCTTTAATACCAACGAAATTGTGGGCGATGTGCCAGGCATTCTTGGTTCAAAAACCGGTTTTACGGACCTCGCCGGCGGTAACCTGGTAGTCGCCTTCGATGCCGGGCTGAACCGACCTATCATTATTTCGGTCCTGGGATCAACACGCGAAGGCCGATTCACCGACGTTATGACGCTCGTTACCCGTACCCAGCAGGCGCTGAGCGATCCTTCCTATGGAAATTAGTCTCGTTAAGATTTTTGCACCCGCAGCACTCGCCTTTACGGTGGGTATCGCGCTCACGCCGCTCCTCACACACTACCTTTTCAAGTATCAGGTATGGAAGAAACAGCCGGGCAAACAGGCGCTCGATGGCACGACAGCGGAAGAATTCAACCGCATACACCAAGATGGGGAAGGGAAGACGCCCCGCATGGGCGGCATCGTCATATGGGGAAGCGTGCTCATCACGACGTTGCTCTTTTGGCTTCTCGGCATGCTCGCACCCGGCCGTACATGGGGAGCAATCGACTTCCTGAGCCGATCCCAAACTTGGATTCCGCTCTCCACGCTTCTCATCGGCTCGCTGGTCGGCCTCCTCAATGACTTCTACGACGTGCAGCACGTGCGGCGAGAAATCAGCCTCAGAGTTCGCCTAGCGTTTGTCACAGCACTCTCCGGCGCCATTGGATGGTGGTTCTACACCAAGCTTGAGATCACTGGCGTCGGCATTCCCTACGACGGAGAAATCTTTCTCGGTCCGCTGATTATTCCTTTCTTTATACTGGTTTCGCTCGCGCTCTACGCAAGTGGTGTCATCGACGGCATCGATGGCCTCTCGGGCGCCGTGTTTGCCACAATTTTTACCGCCTACTCCGTCATTGCCTTCAACCAGGCCCAGTTTGACCTCGCCGCATTTTGCGCCACGATGGCCGGCGCCATCTTAGCGTTCTTATGGTTTAACGTCCCTCCGGCTCGCTTCTGGATGACCGAAACCGGCACCATGGGTCTTACCCTAACGCTATCGGTGGTGGTCTTCATGTCCGACAACCTCGGAGAAGGGCATGGCATCAGCGCCTTGCCGATCATCGGGTTGCCTCTGGTTGCCACCGTACTCTCGAACGTCGTCCAGGTAGTCTCCAAGCGCGTCTGGGGACGTAAGGTCTTCCGCGTTGCCCCGCTGCACCACCACTTCGAGGCAATTGGCTGGTCCGGCCCGAAAGTGGTGATGCGCTACTGGATCATTAGCATCGTCTGCGCAATTATCGGCATGACCATTGCCATTACCGCCTAACCATGCGCCAGCACATCGATCGTATTCTGCTCGGACTTGTCATCATACTCGTTATCGGAGGTTTTTTTGTGTTTTCCTCGGCCTCACTCGGCCTCCTGGCGCGCAGCGGCGCAAGCTTCTCGTCCGTAGCATTCAGTCAGGTCCTCTACGGTATTGTGGGGGGTAGCATTGCGCTCTTCGTAACGAGCAGCATCCACTACCGCTTCTGGCGCAAGTACGCTTTCTACATCTTTCTGTTTACGTTAGCGCTAACCGCCCTCGTATTCATCCCGGCGCTCAGTCTCGATCACGGCGGCGCTAAGCGCTGGGTGCAGTTGGGCTCATTCACCTTCCAACCGGCGGAACTACTGAAGATTGGGTTTGTGGTGTACCTGGCCACATGGCTCTCCGGTATGAAGCAGCACATTACCTCACTCACGCGGGGAACCCTGCCGTTCTTCGGGATCATGGGGCTCGTCGGTCTCCTCATGCTCCTGCAGCCAGATACCGATACCTACGCCATTATGGTGGCGGCCGGAACCGCCATGTTTCTGACCGCAGGGGGGCGGTGGCGTGATCTCTTTGGACTCGTGCTAGTTGGCATCGTACTGGTGGCCATCCTCGCATTCTCACGCAGTTACGTCATGGACCGCCTCACCACGTTCCTGAACCCCTCTCTCGATCCGCAGGGAAAGAGCTACCAGGTCCGACAATCGCTCATTGCGGTCGGCTCTGGCGGCATTCCGGGCCGCGGCTTCGGGCAGAGCATCCAAAAGTTCGAGTACCTTCCAGAACCAATCGGCGATTCCATTTTTGCCGTGTACGCGGAAGAATTCGGGTTTATCGGCAGCCTCGTGCTC
>CAZKXF010000070.1:0-3101 GCA_964556805.1 uncultured Candidatus Saccharibacteria bacterium | reverse complement strand
AGCGGTTGCCACTGCGCCTTCTGCTCCCATGCGAGCTCGGGCGTGGTGAGCGCGATCTTTGTATTGCCGATCGCGATGACGTCGCTGTAGATGCCCTCATAGTACGGGACGAAGAGCTCCGAGCGGCCGTCGCCGTCCTTCCTGAGGTTGCGCGGATGCGTATGGGTGTTCACGATGCCGCGCTGCGCAGTGACAAACCGGGGATAGCGGATCTTGTGCACGGGTGCCTCCTACTGTGAGTGGTGGTATGGGGTATGGGTAAGATCGGTGCTCACGCAAACCTATCAGAAAAAGCTCTCTTAGGAAAGGAGGTATAAAAAGAAAAGGCGCGGGACCGGGGTCCCGCACCCTACAGGTGCGCTCGGGCGCTTCCTACGCCGCGAGCATGATGTCCTCGAAGACGCGTGCGCCGTGGTTGAAGGCGTAGGTGCCGATCTGTACGGCATCAGCGCCCGCCGCCTTCATACACTTTGCGCCAGCGGCCAAGCGTACGCCGCCGCAGCCGACGAGGCGCATCTTGGAGTGAATCGCATCGATGCGATGCCGCGACAGCCGAACCTCCTCGACCGCCTTGTCGGCAATTCCATCGCCCGAGAGGCCACCGCTCGGCATCGAGATGATGCCTTTGCCGTCAGGACCCTTCGGGGTCTGGTATCCCTCCGTGTTCATGGTGACGTACTCGTCGACCTCATGCTGGTGGCAGAGGTAGATGATCTCGGAGCGCAAGTTCTCGCTCGGCATCGGCCCGACTTTCACCGCAACTGGGAGGGAGCCGCGTGACTCCATCACCTCGTAGAGGGCGATCTCGAATGCTTCCGGGTCGTTGCAGATGAGCGGCTTGTTCTTGCCCTCATCCCACACGTTGAGGCAGGCGGTGTTGACCTCAAGGGTAACAGCTCCGGGGAATTGTGAAAGGAAGCTGGTGAGGTAGATGAGGTCGTTCTGGGCGATTGGAGCGATACTGACCCGCAAACGCTTCTTGCCAGCGTTCCAGATCATATCGGCAATTGCGTTGGTAAGGTACTGCAAGCCGCCGTTGGGAAGGCCTCGCGCGTTAATCCACGTACCGGGCGATACCTCCGCGAAGGTGGGTTCCGGGTTTCCATCGCGTGGCCACCGGGTAAAAGAGCCGACGGTGATTTCGCTAATGCAGTCGCTGCGGGCAAACTCGAGGATACCCTCGGGCGTCTTCACGTGGCCGGCGGCCAACATGAGGGGAGGGAGATCGTTCATCGCCAATCCTTTCTGACGGGGTTCAAGCTGAGGGAAGTGTATACGGTCGCAGTTTGTTCAGCAAGGGATCGTGTGTGTCCCGTTGCTGCGCATGGGTACTTACTATAGAGTAATGGAGTTCTGTAGCCCCGCCTGTAGCTCAGTTGGTTAGAGCGCAGAGCTTATACCTCTGTGGTCCTTGGTTCGAGTCCAAGCAGGCGGACTAGATACAGCGATGCCCGAGCCGTTGTGCGGCTCGGGCGGTGTCGGGACCTACTTCTGGTCCCTGGGTGCAATAGTGAGTTTTCCTGCGTAGGGAGGAACGTGACTGACGTTGGAGGTAATGCGAACGCTTCCCGTTTGCTTTGCCATCTCGATGACTCGCGATGGGAAGGTTACTTTTCGTGCCGGCGTTGAATCCAGCACGGTTCCCCCGCCAGTGAGCAGCGCTGCCAGCCGGTCAGCGGCGCTCTCGAAGTTGAAGGAATGCTCCTGACCGGTAGCTGGGCTCCAGTCTGTCTCCACACTCTCCCCGTTGACGAGGAGGGAGGCGGTGTAGAGCTCGCCGCCGTTGCCGCTGAAAGGCAACAGCTGGAGCTCAATCTCGATTTTCTCAGGCACAGGCAGATCCTTTCTAGGTAGAGCAACGCAACCTTTATTATATCATATAAAGTATAAAAAGTAAAGCCTTTAGGAGAAGGTATAGCTACTCAAAGTGCAGTGTGTCGCTCAAGCGAGCGGCGCGTTCGGCTATCGCCGGATGCTTTGCCAGTGAGGAATCTTCGTTCACGAGTGCTCGCGCCTCGGTGCGCGCGGCCTCGACCATCTTTGGGTTCTTGATCGCTTCCATGCCAAGGTCGGTGATGCCCCACTGCTTGCCGCCGTAGAGTTCGCCCGAGCCGCGCTGCATAAGGTCGTACTCGGCAAGCTCAAACCCGTTCTTTGCAGTGGTAAGCGCTTTGAGGCGCTCGAGTGTCTTCTCGCTCTTGCTATCGGTGTAGGCAAAGCAGTACGCCTGGTGCTCTCCGCGGATGACGCGGCCCCTGAGCTGATGGAGCTGTGCAAGCCCGAAGCGCTCGGCGCCTTCGATGAGAATGAGGGTAGCATTTGGGACGTTTACGCCCACCTCGACCACCGACGTAGCAACAAGGATGTCGATCTCGTGGCGAGAAAACTTCTGCATCACCGTATCTTTTTCTTTCGGCGTCATCTTTGAGTGGAGGATGGCGATGCTCCACTGGGGGAACACCTTCTCCTTGAGACGCTTTGCTTCCTCGGTCACCGATTTTGCCTGAAGCGCCGTGAGCTTCTCCGGATCGGGCTCGTTGATGCGTGGACAGATGACGTACGCCTGGCGGCCGGCTTTGAGCTCGTCCGCAATGTGCGCGTACATTTTTTTCCTGCCCGCTGCGGTGACGATTTCCGTTTTTATAGGCTTTCTGCCTTTCGGCATCTCATCGAGGAGCGTTAAGTCGAGGTCGCCAAAGACCGTGAGCGAGAGCGTGCGCGGGATCGGAGTTGCGGTCATCGAGAGGAGGTGCGGCAGGCGCTCGCTTCCGCTTGCACTCTTCTTGGCGAGGGCGCGGCGCTGGCGCGTGCCAAAGCGGTGCTGCTCGTCGATGATGACGTACGCAAGGTGCTTGAAAGTCACCGCTTTCTGCACGAGCGCATGCGTACCGATGAGAATGGGAATCTCGCCGTTTGCTACCCACTTTAAAAGCTGCGTGCGAGATATGGTGGTTGCGCCGGCGGGGTCCACTTTTGAAGGAAACTTCATGCACCCCGAGCCCGTGATGAGGCCTATCTGAATAGGAAGGTGCCTGAAGTACTCGATGAAGGAGAGGAAGTGCTGGCGGGCGAGGATTTCGGTCGGCGCCATGTACGCAACC
>CAZKXF010000069.1:0-3204 GCA_964556805.1 uncultured Candidatus Saccharibacteria bacterium | reverse complement strand
CCGACCATGCTGCGCACCCAGCTCGACCCGACCGCCGAGCGGCGAACCCGGCAGCAAGAAACGTGTCGACAGCCTCACTGCCGCCCTTCGCTTCATCTTCCACGTGCACCACCTGCACCCGCGAGCGGAGCGTCGGTAGGAGCGCTGAAAGGCGCGGAATGATGAGAAAAAATTGTGCCGTGGAGGGTGGGTCTTCGAAAAGCTTGAGGAGTGCATTCTGCGCTTCGTGTGTAATCTGTGTACACACGATGGTAAAGGTGCGCTTCGTCGCTTCAACAGGCCGGCTCGCAGCACGCAGGGTAAGCCCTCGCGCGTCGTCAATATTCAACTGCTCTGTCACCAGCACCTCTGCATCGACCCCTTCGCGCAGTGCTTCCGGAATGTGTGAAAAACAGGTGCTGTAGGTGCCAATAAGTACGCGTGCATGGTGCTCGTTCTCCATGACGATGAGCATAGCACACCGTAATGCTCGGCATTACGCTTTGTCGAGATTCAAAATCCGCGCAATCACACGGCGCAGGTAGGTCTCAAATGACTCTTCGGGATCTGCCGTAATGCCGTGCTCTTTTTTCCAACCTTCCATATAAGATGTGATCTCCTGGACGATCTTCGGATCGGCGCCTTCCCACCGGCCCGATTCTACTGCCATGACAGGCTGGCCCGCAATTTTCTTGTAGGTAGGATGGTCAACACCGCCCGCACCGAGGCCGAAGAGCCCACTCGATTTGAAGAGATCCCACTCAGAGAGAAGCTGTTCGAGACCCTGCTGAACGTCAGGATGCATGAGCACACCAGAAGTTTCAGGCGCAGCTGCCGCCGGAGTTGCTGGTGCTTGCTCAGACTGCTCAAGAGGATGTTCGGATGTTGACGTTTCTAGAGGAGCAGGAGTAGTGCTACGCACAGCAATAACTCCCTCTCGCTCAAGACGCAAACGCGTTGCAAGCAGGCCGCGGATAAGCTCTTGTCGCGTTGGAACGTTTTCTATTGCTGAGGGATTCATAGGGGTATATTACTCAAATGAAGTTTGCTACGCAGCAACCTGTGCAGGCGCAGTCTCGTTATCGTTCGCCTGATACTGTTGCATCTGCGCTGCAATAAGTGCAGCCCTATCTGCATCAGATAAATCCGCAAAGACCGGTTCTGTGGCGAGTACCTCTGTTAGTGCGCTCTTCAGCATTTCAGTTCTCTCAACACGCCCAACCGCCGCTTCAGCAACTGCAGGTGTCGGTTGCCCGCTCTCTTCAGCTGATGAAGGAATGGTCTCGGGTGGTGGCGTCGGTGTCTCTGATGTAGAACCCCAGCGCGGAAGGTCAACGAGCGGCTCCGCGTCGGCAGACGGCTTCCCGAGCGTCACATCAGCAACTGGCACTGCTCCTTCTTGTACGTTTCCTTGCTCATCCATTTTGACAATGGGCACCTCACGAGGAGCGGCAGGCCCAGTACCTTCAGCTGCAGTCGGTGCAACTGGCTCAGGCGGCACAGCAGCCTCAGGAAGCGGCACAGCAGCTTCGATCGGCGCGTTGTCATTTGCCGCCTCCGGCACTACCGAAGCAGATTCGACGAGCGGCTTGGCTTTTTCTTCGAGCGCTGCGAGCATAGCCTTAAAATCCTCCTTTGCGCCGAGTGCCGCCGCACGCGCGTCGAGGTACTGCTTACCCACTGGATCAGTCACCAAACGAATCATGTTCGGATGCAACACCTGCACGCGTTCATTGATAGCAGCAACGGCAGCGTCGTACGCTTCTCTACTCATCGTCTCTGCACCTCCTTCGGGTGCTGCCGCCCCTTCTCTCGCTGGTGCTACTGGGGCGGCCGGAGCCTCTTGCGGAGCAGCTGGAGCTTGCTCGTTTGCCGCTACTTCTTGTGCTGCCGGTGCTGGCGCATCAAATGAAGGTACCGGGCGCGCGACGCCGAGCTCAGGCTCGTGTACTCCCGCCCGATCCGGTAGTTCATCACGAACTTCCGTACGTGCGGGCGTTGGTGCTTCAGACAGAGAAAGGTTTTCAGAAGTACCCACATCAATTCCAAGTGCGGTGAGGATAGTTTCCACTTCTTCGCTCACCTGCTTTCGCTCGCCACTGCCAATTTCGCGTATTTCATCCACAGACGTTCTATACTCGGCAAGCGTAATCTTGGCATTACCAGCCGCTTCCCTGAGGAGCTTCAATGCAGCGAGGCGATCTTTAAATTCTCTCAGTGACGACGCACTGCTCGTCTCTACTCCCCTATCTCCTTCAAGCTGCACGCTGCGTTCGTTGAGAGCCATATTGCCATTACTATATATCCCTTACTGTGACGCAGAAAGGGGCCTGCGTTGATAGCGCGCCGCTATCTCAGCTTCTACCTCCGCACGCGGTCGACCGTACCGTGTGTAGAGCTCCTCCATAAAGGCAGCGACGGCACCGTGATCGACCGTGCGCGGTGCTACCGTCGCGATGCTGAAAGGCTTTGTCGGTGTGCCCGCAGCAAGCAGCCGCACGTACGCGTGGTGGTTCTCGATGTTCATGAGGTCGCGTGCGGTAAATACGGGCGCGAACTGCCGTTCGAGAAATTCAGCATCTTCTGGACCCACGCGGAAGGCGGCAATTGACCCGACGTTACCAAACACCGCGTCGCGGATCCCCTCTTCAAGCTGCGCGATGTACTGATGGGCGACCGTGAGCCCGAGCTGGTACTTGCGCGCCTCGCTCAAGATAGATGCTATCGAGCTCGTCGTCACATTCTGAAACTCGTCCATGTGGAGGTAGAACGGCGGCAGTGAACGCGATACATCGTTGATACCGTCCCGGTGCTGTCCACTCGCTGGACTGTGCCCATCGCCTTGCTCGGAAACAGTCTCGGCGAGTCTTGCGGACGTGCGGTGCACGTCCTCACGTGAGAGCGCCGCCATGAGGAGCTTGCCCACAATGATCATGCCAATGAGATTGGCATTGATTTCGCCGAGCCGACCCTTCGCAAGGTTCACCAGGAGAATCTTGCGTCCGTCCATGATCTCGCGAAAGTTGAATGAGGATCGTTGCTGACCGATGATGGGGCGCATGTAGTCATTGGCGGTAAAAACGTCAAACTTTGAGGTGATGTAGGGCACGATGTTCTCGAGCGCAGCTTCGCCGCCAGCCTTCGTTGCTATTTCTTCCCAGAACTGTCGTACCACTGGATTCTGCGCGCGCGAGAGCTTGCGAGCCCGATAGTCGCTATCTGCGA
>CAZKXF010000068.1:0-3234 GCA_964556805.1 uncultured Candidatus Saccharibacteria bacterium | reverse complement strand
CGTTGTAGCGACCCACCCGTTCGGTGCGGTAGAAGACAGGACCACCGTCCTCGAGTTTGATAGCAATCATGATGAACGGGTAGAGTGGCAGCGAGACGAGCCCTACGATGGTCGCACCAACAAGGTCGACCACGCGCTTGAGGAGATCGTAGACGTAGTGCGGTTGCTGCGAGATGTGCTCAAGAATCCATCGCTCTCCAATGAGCGATGGGGGTACGCGGTGGAAGACCTGCTCGTAGAGGGCGTGCAGGCTCACGAACCGCACTCCTTGCCGCACGAACGTCAGGTTGTAGTAGAGTGGCCCGAGGGTACGCACGTGCTCATCACGCATATCTCCTACCACCATGTTAATGTCATGCGCATCGACGAGCGCCAGCAGCTGCGCTTGGAAAAGATCGCTCTCCAACGACTCCTCTTCAACCGCAACCACACGAATGAAGCGGAAGTGGTTGCTGTGACTCAAGACGTAGCGCAGGCCCTCCGCCTCGATACCCTCACCAATAATCAGTACGCGTACCGAGTCCCCGAACGAGAGGAGGGGAAAGAGGAAAAGGCGCCATGAGACGATGAATGTCGTAGAAACGAGGAGGTAGAGGACGAGGGTTGTCTTCGGCGTTATACCGATCGGCAGAATAAAGAATACCAGCGCCGCGAGCAGCATGTTGATGAGCTGCGCCCGCAGCACGAGCTCAGGAATGCGCTTGCGAATGAACGAGGAGTAGGTGTCATAGAGGCCAGCAATAAAAAAAACGGTGGTCCACACGAGGGAGAGCGCAACGAAGGGCGCCAAGTGCTCGGCGACAAGCTCCCGTGCGGGAATGCTACCGTAGCGGAGCGCCAGAGTCACCCAGAGAGCGCCAATGAACACAGCGATGTCTCCAGCAAGGAGCAACGCGACGTTTCGCCGTATCGTATGCTGCATTCCCCGTATCATACCTGTGGCCGGCCCAACCGCAAGCGACGGGAGGTATACTAGCTATGCCATGCTGTCTTCCGGGCCCTACACCATTCTCTACCTCGTTACCAAATCAAATTGGGGCGGCGCACAACGGTACGTCTACGATTTGGCCATTGCAGCACGTACGGCAGGACACCTCCCCATCGTCGCGTCCGGCGGCGAGGGTCTGCTCACCGAGCGGCTCAGGAAGGAAGGCATCCGCACCATCTCCATTCCATCCCTCCAGCGTGACATAGGAATACGGGCAGAGCTCCAAGCGTTTGCGAGAATTTATTCCATCATCCGAGACGTACGGCCGACGCATATCCACGTCAACAGCTCAAAAGGCGGCGGCATCGGGGCGCTCGCCGCCCGGCTTGCATCTACTGCTTGCATCATCTTTACCGCCCATGGCCTCCCGCAGTTCGAAGAAAGACCGCGCGCGGCGCGCGCCCTCATCGCATGCGTAAGCTGGGTCACGGCACTCCTCTCCCACCGCACGATCACGATCACACGGCACGATCACGCAACGCTGCTACGCCAACCCTTCCTGAGAAGCAAAATAACGTACATTCCCCACGGGATCGACCTTACGCCGCTCTCTCGGCAAGAAGCGCGACGTTTGCTCGCGGCAGCAAGCCAGGGCCAGCTCCGGGCAGACGACTCCCTACTCTGGATCGGCACCGTCGCTGAGCTCACCGCAAACAAAGGACACCGGTACGCGCTCGCCGGTATCGCCCCATTCCTGCGTGCGCGCCCTGACGCGCGATACGTCCTTATCGGAGACGGTGAGCTGCGAGCGTCCTGCGCAGCGCTCGCCGCAGAGTACGGCATTTCCGACAAGGTCGTCTTTACCGGTTTTCTGCCTGATGCCGCTGCCCTCCACCGCGCGTTCGATATCTACCTCTCGGCCTCGGTAAAGGAAGGGCTTCCGTACTCCCTCCTTGAAGCCATGCACAGCGGCACACCCATCGTTGCTACGGATGTAGGGGGAACACCTGACCTCATCGCCCATGGGCATACAGGTCTTCTCGCGCCTGCCCGCAACCCCGAAGCGCTCACAGACGCCCTCACCCTCCTCGCAGACGACCATTCGCTCCGCGAACGCCTCGCCAGTGCAGCGCTCCAAAAGGTAACGGCAGTGCACAGCAAGGAAACGATGGTGGCACGCACCATCGAGCTCTACGGCGTGTGTACAGCCGAGCTCAGCGCCTAGATAGCCGTGCTATCGTATAGTCATATGCCAGTACAATTCGAAGAACAGCAGTTCAGCCGACCACTGCCCCGAACCGCACAGCAGGGAGGGGTCACCAACCTTATCCTGAAGCTGGGTCTCGCAAAGAACGTACAGCAGGCGAATCTTGTCATGATCATCATCGCTATTGTCGCGATCGGTATTGCCGCATACCTCATGTGGCCCGAGAGTACTGCCGCTCCCGTCGTCGATCCGCTGACTGATCCGGCCCTCAACCCTGCCGCCTTCTAGACAGCCTCGGCAATCTTAAAAACGCGTCGTGGACGCGGTTTTTTGTAGGGCACCACGTTAGAGCTCCGTTACCTTCAGAGCAGTGCGATTCTTGCGCATGCCCATGATCATGCCCAGTGCAAAGAACTCCGTCACGAGGTGCGACCCGCCGTAGCTTAAGAAGGGTATAGTCACGCCGGTCACGGGCAGGAGGCCGATGTTCATGCCGACATGGACAAAAAAGTGGCTCGTGAAGAGTACTGCGACGCCCACACAGAATAGCCTGCCGAGGTTAAACGAGCTGCGCAGCGCGTGCGTGAGGATGCGCCACAGCAAGATCCCGAAGAGTACGAAGAGTACCGCCACGCCCACAATTCCCCACTCCTCAGCGAATGCGGCAAAGATAAAGTCTGTCTCGTACTCGGGCAGAAACTGGAGCTTCGACTGCGTACCGTAGCCGATTCCCTTGCCGAACACTTGGCCGGACCCAACCGCAATGGTCGACTGGTAGGCGTTGTAGCCAGCCCCCTGGATATCAGCGAGTGGATTCAGGAATGAGGTGATACGCTCCTTCTGGTAGTCTTGAAATGCGAATGTCCAGAGGCCCCCAAAGACAACGAGGCCTAGGGCGCCGACGAGCATGACATGCTTGAGCGAAATACCCGAGACGAACACCATCCCCAACCAGATACCGAAAATGATAATGGCGGTACCGAAATCAGGCTGTATAAAGACGAGGCAGAAAATGAGGAGCGCGTAGAGGCCTGAAATAAAGATATGGCGAAAGTGCGCAATTTCGACGTGGCGTTTCGAGAAGTACTTGGCGAGCACG
>CAZKXF010000067.1:0-3276 GCA_964556805.1 uncultured Candidatus Saccharibacteria bacterium | reverse complement strand
AATACGTTCAGAGAGATGGTGCATACGTCAGGTGAGCGTCATTAAGATTGCGGTGACCATGCCGCCGAGGGCAAGGGCCACACCAAAGAGGTAGAGCGCGGTGGCACGCGCGTGGCGCGCCCTATCGGTGCCGTAGGCCTGCCAGTGGTAGATGAGGATCGTAGAGTACACGACGGTGATACCCACAAGCACGAGAAAGACGAGAAGGAGGAGCTGCGGGAGCGGGAGAAAGAAGGTCATTACGAGCTATTGTGCCATATTTTCTGAAGGTTGGAGGGAGAGAAGGGTATAGCGCAGAGTGCCGTACTGGTCGGGGTAGGTGGTGGTGGCGGGGAACTGTGCTGCCGCTACCCGAAGTGCATCGGCCTGTTCCGGTTCGTGCTCTATAAATAGGAGACCGTCTGCTCGGAGGTGGCGGGGCGCTTCGCGGAGAATTCCTTCGATGAGCTCTATGCCGTGCTCTCCACCAAAGAGCGCCTGGCGCGGCTCGTGCGCAAGCACACTCGGTGCAACGCGCTGCTGTAGTGCCGGGTCGATGTAGGGAGGGTTCGCGAGGATGGCATCGTAGTCATCGGTGATCTGCTCGAATAGATTGCCGCCGAGAATGCGAGTGCGATTCGGATCGATGTTATTTTCGCGGATATTTTTTTCAATGGTGGCATGATGGCGCGTGTCCATTTCTACGAAATCGACACGCGCCATTGGTAGCGCCTTGAGCACGGCAACACCGATGCACCCCGAACCGGCGCAGAGGTCGAGCACGCGCAGCGCCCCTCGTCGCTCTGTAAGCTCCTCTATCGCCCGCTCGACCCAGTACTCGGTTTCTGTCCGAGGAATGTGCGGATGGGAATCGAGGTAGATGGTCGCACCCAAAAACGGCACGTGGCCGATAAGGTAGGCGAGCGGCTCGCCGGCCTGTAGGCGCTCAAGATCGGCAAAAAAAGAGGGGGATTGAATGCCGGCATGTTTCTCCGAAAGGAGCCACTGCCGTTCGCGCTCATTCACAGCCATATCTCGCGACTATACGGCACCTCTCTGCTATACTCAAGCGCATGCAAACTGCCGACCCGATGCTCGTCATCGACAATTTAGTGAAGCGCTACGGCCAGAACACCGCGGTCGACGGCATCTCGCTCACGGTGGCGCGCGGCAGCTTCTTCGGGCTCTTGGGCCCGAACGGCGCTGGCAAATCGACGACGATCGGCTGCATCACCGGCACGGCCCGCATCACCTCGGGTACCATCCATGTCGACGGGATCAATGTGGTGGAGGAGTACAAACGCGCGCGCGGGAAGGTCGGCATCGCGCCGCAGGAATTCAACATCGACTTTTTCGGCACGGTCTGGAAGATTCTCGACTACAACGCGGGCTTCTTCGGCATGCCCAAGGCGCGGCGGCAGGAGCGCGTCGAGGCGGTGCTCGAGCAGTTCAAGCTCGTGGAGCACAAAAACAAGCGGTTCAACGAGCTCTCCGGTGGCCTCAAGCGCCGCCTGATGCTCGCGCGCGCCATGGTGCACGAGCCGGAGATGCTCATCCTCGATGAGCCGACGGCAGGCGTCGATGTCGAGTTGCGCCACGACCTCTGGCGGTACCTCGAGGAGCTCAACCGTGCGGGAAAGACCATCATCCTCACCTCGCACTACCTCGAGGAGGTGGAGAAGCTCTGCGATGAGATTGCGATCATCAACAAGGGGAAGGTGGTGGCAGAGGGCACGAAGCAGGATTTCATAAAAGACGGCAAGTCGCTCGAGCAGCGCTACTTAGAAATAACCAAGGAAGGCTACTAGTATGTCAGGCATTAACTGGATAGGGCTCTACACGCTCTTACGCAAAGAGGTGGAGCGCGTGCTGCGGGTGGCGGTCCAGACCATCTTTTCGCCCCTCATTTCGGCGACGCTCTACATCTTCATCTTCGGGTACGTCATCGGCAACCGCATCGACCTCATCGCCGGGGTGCCGTACATAACCTTCGTGTTTCCGGGCATCCTCATGATGAACATCATCGGCGCATCGTTTGAGCACACCGCAAGCTCCGTCTTCATGGGCAAGTTTTTAAAGAGCATCGAGGAGATGCTCGTTGCTCCCTTCTCCCACATCGAGATGGTGGTCGGGTTTGTCGCAAGTGCGGTTGCAAGAGCGACCATCGTAAGCTTCGGCATCTTGGCTGTCGGCATGGCGTTCGGCGCGGTGGGCCTCCACAACATCTGGTACTTTCTCTTCTACGCCGTGGCGGTCTCTACCATCTTCGCGCTCATCGGCATGATCATCGGCCTGTGGGCAAAGGGCTTCGAGCAGTTCAGCTTGATCAACATCTTCATCATCATGCCGTTCTCGTTCTTGGGAGGTATCTTCTACTCGGTTTCCATGCTTCCAGAAAAGATGCAGATCATCGCGCATGCAAACCCCTTCTTCTACTTCATTGACGGCATCCGCTACTCGATGATCGGCGTGAGCGAGGCAAACAGCGCCATCGGGCTTGCGCTCATCGTCGGGCTTGTTCTCGTGCTCGGCAGTGTGGTGGTGCACCTCTTCAAGATCGGGTGGCGCATTCGGGCGTAAGTAAAATGACCTCAGAGCCAGAGTGGGCGGCACGCCTTCCGCTCCCTGCAAGGCGACTCCGCTACAGGCGTGCCGCCCACTCTGCCCACTATTTGACGGCTCTGTAAAGGGGGTGTAGTGTGGCTCTACTAGTATGCGCAGCCAGGTACACGCAGGCCTCGTGCTCGTCCTTGCCCTCGGCATCTTCGGGGTCTTCTACCTCGTCGATCACTCGAGCTTCTCGCAGAGCGCCCAGAGCGCCTCGGTGCTCACGTCCCGCCAGATCGAGACCGCACTCGAGTTCTACTACATCGAGCACGGCCACTACCCGCTCGTGGAGAGCGATGAGCTTATCGCCGAGCTCAAGCGTTCAGGCGACCTCCAACAGAGTTTTCCGTCGGTCACTATGGAGTATCGAGTTATTGATCACGGCACCAGGTATGAATTAGGTGGGTAGATTTTTTGGTACACTAGAGAGATGAAAACAGTACTCTACATCCTCTTTGCGGTCGCACTCATCGCAGCGGGATTTTGGGCGATTAGTACGTACCTCTACACTGAAAAGCAGCCGGGTAAGGAGACGATGCGGGAGGTCGATAAAGAGGCGCTCCAGGCATACTTCCAGGAGCGCATGGTGACCATGGGTATTGAAGATGTGGGCCGGCCGATCGAGGGCTTCGATGCGACCATGCTCATCATGGCCTACCCCGGCCTCGTCCCGACAGACTTTGCGAACGT
>CAZKXF010000066.1:0-3321 GCA_964556805.1 uncultured Candidatus Saccharibacteria bacterium | reverse complement strand
GGCATAGCGGCCGGGGGCGTTGTTGCTACACAAAAGGGAGGTTCGTCAAGAGTTGCAACTACGAGAGTGTTGGAAGAGGAACAGTTCTCTCAAACACCGCAGATTGTATTTGAGGATGGGGCAATTGAGTTGTTTAGCCCTGGTGATGAAAACCGAGCGCCTGGTACGGGCAGTACCAAGCCAATAAAGGTACCCTACATTGTGTACTCAGACGAGCGGGTGGCGCTCTTTGATATAGATACTCTCCCTGATGTGAAAGAGTATGAATTCTCTCCGTCCGGTCGATTTTTATACGTGAGCAACGGCATGTTGGTGCAAGATGCTGCTGTTACGTTGTACGTGTATGATGTGCAGGAATGAGCACTACAGACGGTGTGCAGCGCAGGTGATTGCCCTAGGTATACCGTATTTCCGTCACAGGAGTACATTAACGTCTCATGGTTGCCCAATGATATTTTAGAGATACAGTATGACAACCCGTTTGTCCCTGCAGGCGGCTCCGAGAGTGAGTCTGTAGGCGACAAAACGTATAGGAGCGTGTCAGCTGAAACTCCGTGGATGGTAGCAGAACAATGAGCAATTAAAACCAATGCACGTCAATCATTTCTATGGACTTACATCTATCCGATACTAATCCTCGCTCTCCTTTTACCCAGCCGCTCGTGCTTATCTCCCTTCTCATTGCGCTGCTCTTAGGTGTCGCGATCGGGTACGTTGCTTTTGTAGGAAAGAAAGGGGAAACTAAAGATGTAACAGAAGTTACAGCACAAAACGACTCCTCTCAAATATCTACTGCTCAGAAGATTAAGCATGTACCACTCTCTAGCTCGAGTGCGTACATCCTGCCTATTCCAGAGAATTGGAGCTACCAATATACCCAAACGACCGGCGGGTCAGTATCTCTGCAAGAAATCTATATCTACGATGAGCAAGGAGCACTCGTAATGAGTATTACATCGCCGCTCCGCGAAATTGGGTACGAAAGCATGAAGATCGTCGAGGAGAAGAAGTTGCAGAGCGCTATAGGGACTCTCAATCTCGTGCTCAGAGTGAGCGACGAGCCCGATATATCGGTAGCGGAAAGGAATTCCGGTTTTGCTAAGTACAGTTGGGGCGGCGAAAACGACTTTCAGGGTCGTTCTTTTGAGGTACTTGTTCACTTTAGGCCTGGTCTCTACACGAAAACCGCTCAAGAGCACCAGACGGGGCAAGGCGATAATGTGCGTCTGTCATCGCTTGAGGATTTCAGGAGGGAGCAAGGAAGCATTGAGGCCATGCTGACGAACATCTCTCATGCAACCGAAGCTGGCGACATCGAGGCCTACACAAATTCTCAGTATGCGTTCAGCATGGACTTTCCTAAAGACAATCCACCACAGACAACTGAATATGGCTCTCTACACCCGTTTGATACGGAGCCGATTGTGTACGCACACTACTGGATTACGGTGAATGCAAGTGAGAAGCAATCCGATGTCGAAAATTGCACAGTTCCTGGGAAAATTCGCAACAGCATTAGTACTGAAATGAAACTTGATGCGGCGTATACGCGAAACATCAACGGGACTACCTTTGCTGTCTCCGATTGGAGCAGCATGGATAGCTATGAGCGAAACTACACAACACTACGCAAAGGAAAGTGCTTCGATATTCAGATTATTACCGTACCGAAATGCTCTCTCTGCACAAACGGTAGACCGTCGCTTGAAAGCTACAAACCTGAACTCGATGCCATGGATAGAATCGCTCACACATTTCGATTCATCGATTAATTATAGATGTTTCTAGAGGATTGATGTTAGAAATAGTGTGTCGCAGGGTGGGTTGAAAATTTAGGATCCGAATTTTCCCTCTATCGGTCCCTGCATAGGTATAAGAAAAGCCCGGGCCGAAGGCTCGGGCTTTTCTCGTCGTGTGCCAGGTTTAGGCAGCTGCTTCTTTGTTCACTCCAGTCGTAAAGAGACCGCCCTTTGCGACCGAGGAGAGCGTCTTGTCGGCCGCCTCCTCTTCTGCCAGTGTCTCTTTGAGGTGGTCCTGCGCTTTGGCGTCGTCAAGCTCTTTTGCCCACTCGATGAGCGTGCCGTACTTTGCGATCTCGAGGTGCTCGACCGTTTGCGCCGAGGCGATGATAAACGCATCCTTTACCGTCGGATCGCTGATACTTGCCATGGTCGACTCAGCGTCACTGAGCATCTGCGCGAATGCTCGGTCTTCAACGACGGAGTTGCTTCCGTGGTGGTCTCTGAGCACCTCATCCAGTCGCTCTCGCTGCAGCTTGGTTTCTTCAAGGTGATGGGTGAGCCCCGCTTTGAGCTTTTCGTTCGAAGCGGCGGCTATCATCTTCGGAAGTGCCACAATAATCTGATCTTCTATGCTCGCGACCCTCTGTAGCATCTCGATGTAGACGGTTCTCAGCGTGTCTTTGTGCATATTGATTTCAGTTACTTCCTGGTAACCTCTTTCTCATTGTACGCTGCCCCTGTAATGAGGCAACCAGCGGTATATACTGGAAAGGTATGCAAGAGAAAACCCTACTCTATATCCACGATCCGGCTACACAGCGCATGCTGCTTGCTATGAAGAAACGAGGCTTTGGCGAGGGGAAATGGAACGGAGTGGGTGGCAAGGTGGAATCGGGTGAGACTCTCACGCAGGCTGCGGTACGAGAGACGCATGAGGAAATAGGTGTGCTCCTGACAGAAGGCGATCTTGAGCTGCGCGCACGGATTGATTTCTCTTTTGAGGGAAAACCCGAGCTCTCGCAACGGGTACACGTCTTTTTCTGCGAGGTGTGGCAGGGTACACCGGAAGAATCGGAAGAGATGCGGCCGCAGTGGTTTTCGCTCGACGAACTTCCTTATGAGGCGATGTGGGTGAGCGATGCATTCTGGCTGCCGCGCCTCATCAAGGGAGAGTATCTACACGCTCGAGTGCACTTTACTGAGCGGGGCGATAGTGTGCTCGGGACAACCATCGAGCCTCTGAAATGAAGACGTATGAAACCTCTTTTCCAATCGACGTGGCAGGCACTCAGGCTGTCGGGACTCGCGTTGCTCCTTATCGTGGCGGGAATCAACACCTACGTCTACGCGGTAGGCGCTCCCCGCATCACCCATGAGCCGATGGAAGCCGACGCGATTCTGGTGCTCGGTGCAGGTGTGACGGCAGGGGGCGACCTCTCACCGATTTTCAGAGAACGGATTGATACCGCGGTCGATCTCTACGAAGCGGGGCTTGCTCCGGCAATCCTCGTGAGCGGGGACAACGGTAGCCGGTGGTACGACGAGGTTACTCCGGCGCGCCGCTACATTACCGAGGAGC
>CAZKXF010000065.1:0-3337 GCA_964556805.1 uncultured Candidatus Saccharibacteria bacterium | reverse complement strand
ACGCGCGCCCGTACGGGCGCGCGTGGTTGTTCGAGGTCTCCTACCGATCGTCGTCCAGTCCTGCTACCTGAATGTCCCCTTCAAGATCATCGGTGCTTTCTGGTCCTCCCATGTAGTGCTGGATCTGCTTGCGCAGGCCGCTGCGCCGACCAATGAGGTAGGTGCGTGACTCCTCATCCATATCGATAAAGTCGTCCGCGCTCTCCCGTAGTCGCGCTGATGATGATCGTCCGAAGGCGATGACTTCCACCTGGCACCCTTCTGCTCGAATGTGCTCAACGAGCGGCACGAAGTCGCCATCACCCGTTGCCAGTACAATGGCGTCTACTTTTTTGGCGTACTTGATGGCATCAATCGCCATGCCGACATCCCAGTCCGCCTTCTTGGCGCCTCCGTAGAACACCTGGAGGTCTTTCGTCTTCACCTCGATACCGACTTTGGCGAGCGCTTCGAAGAACGCTTTCTCCTCCCCGCTCTCGGTGGTAACGACGTACGCCTGAGCCCGTATGAGTTTGCGGTCGCCGACCGCTTTTTTGACAACTGCGTCAAAGTTCACCTTCGAGCGGTATATGTTTTTCGCACTATGGTAGAGGTTCTGCGTATCGATAAAGACCGCAACGCGCTGTTCCTTGTGCCGGATGATGGACATGGTCGTATGAAAATAAATCGACGTGTAAAAATGCAGGAATGTCCTGCGGTGCTCCTTGCCTTGCGGCAGTATAGCACGCGGCCGCCTGCAGGCGGCCGCGTGACTCTCTCCTCACTATGCGCTGCTCCCTACTTCTTGATCCCCAGCTTTTTAGTGATCGAGGTGTAGGCTTTCTTGTTGTGCTGCTCGAGGTACTTCAGGTGCTTGCGGCGGTTTGCCACCATCTGAAGGAGACCGCGGCGCGAGTGGAGGTCTTTCTTGTGCTTGCGCAGGTGCGCACCGAGCTCATCGATCTGCTTTGAGAGCAGCGAAATTTGCACCTCAGGCGAGCCCGTGTCGGTCTCGTGGCGCTTGACCTCCTTCATTGCGTTCTGTTTCTTTCGTGTAGTAAGCATAGCTCAAACCTGCTCTTCGTGTGTAAATTGCCGAGAGGTGCTTTGACTATAACACATATTGACAAATAATGCAAGTATGCCCTAGTGCGAAGCGCGTCCGCGCCATTATTGTGCGACAGTGGGGTGCGCTACAATAGGAAGGTCCGCTATGACGCTCAACGACCTCAAGCAGCAGTTTCTCGAGTACATCGAGATAGAAAAAGGCCGCAGCCTCAAGACGGTTCGCAACTACGACCACTACCTCACGCGGTTTATCGACTTTGCAAAAATCACCAAGCCCAGCGCCATCACTGAATCCTTGATGCGGGAGTTCCGGCTATGGCTCAACCGCCAGCCGGGGACCAAAATAGGCAGAAACCGCGATACCCTCAAGCGGCGCACGCAGAACTACTACCTCATTGCACTGCGTGCCTTCCTCAAGTACCTCCGGCGCAGAGGCGTGCAGTCGCTCGATCCCGAGCGCATCGAGCTCGCGAAGGTTCCCGAGCGCTCGCTCGACCTCATTACGCCCCAGGAGCTCGACCGGCTGCTTGGCGCACCGGATACCGCAACGGAGCGCGGCCTGCGCGATCGCGCTCTGCTCGAGCTCTTGTTTTCTACCGGTCTGCGGGTCTCTGAGCTCTGCTCCCTCTCTATTGATGATGTCGACCTCTCGCGTGATGAGTTTTCGGTGCGCGGTAAGGGGGACAAGGTGCGCGTCGTGTTCCTCTCTGAGGCGGCTAAAGATGCTATTCGCGCCTACCTCAAGGTCCGCAAAGACATGGACGACGCGCTCTTCGTGCAGGTGTACGACGCAGCAAACGAGCCTGTCGAGGAGCCCGGAGCGCGCCCGCAGAAGCGTGTGCAGAAGCAGCGGGAGCTGCGCCTCTACCCGCGCGCGGTCCAGCGCATCTTAAAACAGTACGCCGCAAAAGCGGGCATCACCCGCAAAGTTACGCCGCACGTCATCCGGCACAGCTTTGCGACCGACCTCCTCTCAAACGGCGCCGACCTCCGATCGGTGCAGGCCCTCTTGGGCCACGCCAACATAGCCACGACGCAGGTGTACACGCACATTACCGACAAGCACCTGCGCGACGTGCACAAACGGTTCCATAGCCGCAAGTAGCGCTACGCTCGATGTGGCGTATGCACCTCGTGCCACTCGTGAAAGCGTGCTTCCCTACTGTTGAGGAAGAAGACCATCGCCCACCGTGCGCAGATATCATTTACGGGCGGCTCGTGCTCGGCGTGGATGACGTCGTGCCACGCTGCGCCTACCTTTCCGTCGGTTTCCTCTTCCATGAGGATTGCTGGCATGAAGAGCGCCTTACCGCTCGTGTGTTCCACGGGCACTAGTGCGGCATCGCTGCCGCTGCCGATGCGGAGTCCAGGCGCACTCTCGGCAAGCGCAAGCGTCGCAAATCCCTTGTCGTAGTGGGCCTGCGCACAGAAGCCTGTGCCTACTTGCGGCGCGTAGGAGAGGAAGCGCAAGACGGACTGCGGGGTCTTCCCTTCCTCATCGAAGATGCGGGATACGAGATCGGGAAACTGCTCTGCAAAGAGCTTGTGCGCGGTTGCCTCTGCCGCAGCGAAGAGTTCTGCGGCCTCGGCGAGGAACCGTGGTACCGCAGGGTAGGTTTGGGCTGCAGCGCGATACTCGGGACGCCGGAGGAGAAAGGGGCGGAAGTGGAAGAACTCCTTCCGGTCTTTGCCCGGTGCTTCCATGTAGAGCTTATCGGTGTACCCGTCGGCGCTTGCTCGGTGCACGGTAGCGGGTACATGGAGCTCGCGTTTCACCGCAAGGGGCAGCGCGAGGAAGTCAAGAAACGCTGCCGCGGCCTCCTGAAGCTTCGAGGCATCGTAGGGAAAGGCTACGGGAACGTAACGGTCACGCGTGAGGGAGGCATGCAACCCAGGATCAGTCATAGGAATTCTTACCATTGTATACTACAGAGCGTATGAAAATCGTGTCCTGGAACGTCAACGGCATTCGGGCGGTAGTGAAGAAAGACACCTTCCAGCAGTTTGTCGCTGAGGCCGCACCCGACGTGCTCTGTCTTCAAGAGACCAAGGCCATGCAGGGACAAGCCGAGATCGATCTCCCCGAGTACGAAGAGTATTGGAATTCGGCGGAAAAGAAGGGATACTCCGGCACGGCGATCTTTACGAAAACAAAGCCCGAAGCCGTTTTCTACGGGCTTCCCGGGGAGATTGCGGAGAAGTACCGTCTCGCCGACAGCTACGGCGATACCACCCGCGAGGGTCGCGTGCTGACCCTCGAGTTCCCCGAGTACTTTGTGAGCACCGTCTA
>CAZKXF010000064.1:0-3377 GCA_964556805.1 uncultured Candidatus Saccharibacteria bacterium | reverse complement strand
CTCTGTATTGCCTGCGTGCTGGTGGCGCGTCTCTACCATGTGCAGGTGGTGGAGGGGAGCACGTACCGCGCAGATGCGGAGCGGCAGTACGTGCGTACCGTGCGCGACTTCTTTAATAGAGGCGCCATTTTTTTTACCTCGAAAGACGGTGATGAGGTTTCGGCCGCAACGGTCAAGGCGGGCTTTCTGCTGGCGGTGAATCCGAGCCTGCTTGCTGATCCGCAGGCCACCTACGATGCGCTCAGCGCACTTGTCCCAATCGACCGCGACCGCTTCATGAGCCGGGCTACCGACAAGGAAGCTACGTACCTCGAGATTGCACGCTACATCGATCAAAAGACCGGAGAAAAAATTGAAGCCCTCGGCCTGTGGGGTGTATCGCTCTACCGCGACCAGTGGCGGTACTATCCGGGCAACGCGCTCGCCGCGCGTACGATAGGCTTCTTAGCGTATGATGAAGACGAACTTGCCGGCCGCTACGGACTCGAGCGCTACTACGACTACACGCTCTCGCGCAGCGACGAGCGCCTGGCGGTGAACTTCTTTGCAGAAATTTTCAGCAATATCGGCCGCGCGCTCTTTGATAGGGAAGAGAAGCGTTCGGGCGATCTGGTCACCTCGATCGAGCCTACCGTCGTGCGTACGCTCGAAGAAGAACTTGCGGTGCTCCACACGCAGTGGGGCAGCACGCTCTCAGGCGGCATCATCATGAACCCTCAGACCGGCGACGTCTACGCGCTCGGGGTTTATCCGAATTTCAACCTTAACGATCGCTCCGGTGTCTCTATCGAGCAGTTCAAGAATCCGCTCGTAGAGAGCGTCTACGAAATGGGCTCGATCATCAAGCCTCTCACCGTTGCCGCGGGCTTGGATGCAGGCGCTATCGTGCCATCCTCTACCTACTACGATGCGGGCGCTATTGAGCTTGATGGCTACACGATACGCAACTTCGACGGCCGCGGTCGCGGCACCGTCTCCATACAGGAGGTACTCTCGCAGTCTCTCAATACCGGCGTGGCCCACATTGTCGAACGGATGGGGACAGGCAGATTCCGAGAGTACTTCAAGAAGCTTGAGTTTGATAGCGAAACGGGGATCGACCTGCCGAACGAGGCCTACGGACTCACGAAGAACCTCGAGAGTCCGCGCAAGGTGGAGTATGCAACCGCGTCTTTCGGGCAAGGCATCGCGATGACGCCCATTGCGACGGTCCGTGCGCTCGCCACCATCGCCAACGGCGGGGTGCTCGTTACCCCGCATATCGGGCAGGAGATCCGCTACAGTGATGGCTCGAGCGAAGAGATAGCATTCCCCAACGGAGAGCGCGTCTTCTCGGAGGAGGCGACCGAGAAGGTGACCCGCATGCTCGTAGAGCTCGTCGACACCGCGCTTGCTGGCGGTGGCAAGAAGATGGAGCGCTACACCATTGCCGCAAAGACGGGTACCGCCCAGATTGCAAATCCAGCAGGCGGGGGGTACTATGATGACCGGTTTTTGCACTCGTTTTTCGGGTACTTCCCGGCCTACGATCCCCAGTTTCTCGTCTTTCTCTACACGGTTGAGCCGGTAGGTGTGCGCTACGCCTCGGAGACGCTGACCAATCCCTTCATGAACATCACTCGGTTTTTAATAAACTACTACGACCTGCCGCCTGACCGCTAGCACAGCAGCCCACCCCGCATGAAGCAATTCCTTAAACGCGCGATCGTTTTCATCCTCAGTGCCGAGGCACGGGTCTTGCTCGCGCGCACGAAACCCAAGATTATCGCAATCACCGGCAGCGTAGGGAAGACCTCGACGAAGGACGCCGTGTATGCGGTCATAAAGCATCGGGTGCACGCGCGCAAGAGCGAGAAGAGCTACAACTCGGAGATCGGTGTGCCGCTCTCGGTGCTCGGCCTGCCGAACGCCTGGTCGAACCCCATCGGATGGATCAAGAACATCTTCGACGGCTTGGCGCTTGCGCTCTTTGCACGCGAGTACCCCGAGTGGTTGGTGCTCGAGATGGGCGTCGACCGGCCGGGCGACATGGCCTCGCTCACCACGTGGATCAAGCCCGACATCGTCATCCTCACGCGCCTACCAGACACACCGGTGCACGTAGAGTACTTCAACACGCCCGAGGATGTCATTCGCGAGAAGCTCGAGCTCGTGCACGCTCTTAAACCCGACGGCATCCTTGTCTACAACAATGATGATGAACGGGCGCGCGAAGTCGCCCAGAACGTGCTTCAGAAAAGCGTCGGCTACAGCCGCTACTCGCTCTCCGATTTTACCGCCTCGGCCGACAAGATCATCTACGACAATGGCCGGGCGGTGGCGCTCGAGTGCATGCTTACCCACGGCAGTGAGGCTATGGTGATGCGTGTCAACGGTTCGCTCGGCGTACAGCATGCGTACAACTACGCGGCAGCTGCAGCGGTCGGCACGCTCCTCGGGATGAGCGTGCAAGAAGCCGCTGCAGCGCTGCGCGAGCATACGCCGCCTGCGGGCCGCATGCGCCTCATCGACGGTCTCAAGGGCACGCTCATCATAGACGACACGTACAACTCCTCGCCGGTCGCGATGGAGCGTGCGCTGCAAACGCTCAAAGAGGTGAAGGGCGTCTCGCGGCGCATCGCCGTCTTGGGTGACATGCTTGAGCTCGGGCAGTACTCGGTGCTCTCGCACCATGCAGCAGGCGAGCAGGTAGCGGCAAGCGCGGATGTGCTCATAACGGTAGGCGTACGCGCGCGCGGCATCGCTAAGGGCGCACTCAATGCGGGAATGCCTGAGCACGTTATTTTCCAGTACGACGATGCCGCGCGCGCAGGGAACGAGCTTCAGGTCATGCTCAAGGCGGGAGACGTAGTGCTCGTCAAAGGCTCGCAGGGCCTGCGCATGGAGCGCATCGTAGAAGAAATAATGAGTGAGCCTGAGCGAGCAGGAGAGCTCTTGGTGCGCCAAGACCCCGTTTGGCGCAGTAGGTAGTATTGCGCGGCCAAGCATTCTGGTTTATAAAAAGCCCTAGGTCGGTACAAAGGGGGAACTCAATAATGGTTGCACGAACCGTTCGCAAAGCCGTGTTGGAAGTCCGGCGTCGGACTTCCACCGGCGGCGGTGGCAGCATCTCGCACGGCCAATTCGGCCAGACGCCGAATGACGTGTTCACGGCCTGTCTCAGGGCCGGAGGGTCAGAGCAGGCCGGCAAGAAGCCTGCTTCCACCGTCACCGGCAAGTAGCCGGGATATCCCGACATTTCATTACTTCGTTCCATCCCATCCACCACGGCCGCTCCCTCGGGAGCGGTCGAATCTTTTACCATCATCCAAATGAAGAAATCCGCCCGGGTGTGGGGAGGCGTTGAGGTCGGTGAAGGATTAGACGTAACTTGAATG
>CAZKXF010000063.1:0-3433 GCA_964556805.1 uncultured Candidatus Saccharibacteria bacterium | reverse complement strand
GGTAGCAGCCTTACCGTTTGCTTCCCTACCAAAGCGGTTGTTGAAGTGGTGCCGGCCGATTTCTGAGAGGTCGTAACGCTCCTCGCTGAAAATAGAGTCAACAAATTCACGCGCGTTCTCGGCAGTCGCCAAGTCGCCGTCGCGGAGGCGGCGGTAGATCTCTACGTACGATTCGCCAACATCCTTTGCCGGGTCCTTCTCGAGCGTCGTCGTAATATACTCTTTGCCAAACGGTACGCCGCGAAAGAGCGCCTGCATCTCTTTTTCGGTGGTGGCTCCCAAAACGCGCAGAAGCGAGGTGACCGGGAACTTGCGCTTGCGGTCAATCTTCACGTAGATCGCGCCATCAGCCTCTGATTCGATCTCCACCCAGGCACCACGCGCCGGGATAATCTTCGCACCAAAGTAAGTCTTGCCCTTCTGCTCGGCTGCGGTAAAGAAGATGCCGTACGAGCGGGCAAGCTGCGGCACGATGACGCGCTCGATGCCGTTAATAATGAACGTGCCGTGCTCGGTCATCATCGGAATATCGGTGAGGAAGATCTCCTGATCCTTCTCGCCGCCGAAGGTCTTGTTCTTGAGCACCACGGTGGCGCGCACCGGCGCATCGTAGGTGAGCTTGTTCTCCTTGGCATACTCGGGGGTACACTTGGGCTGGCCCACCTCGTACTTTTTGAAGTGCAGCTCAAACTTCTTGTCCGAGTAGTCGGTGATCGGCGAAAATTCCTTGAACACCTCCTTGAAGCCCTGCTCAACGAGCCACGTAAACGACTCGCGCTGCGGCTCGATGAGGTCCGGCAGATCCACCTTCGGCGCCTGGTACTTCTTGAAGTACTTCTTCGGGAGCGCCGGCTGCTGTACATTCGTGTGTGCTGATGACATGAAGGCGTTTTAGTGAATACTCCGGTTGCGTTCGTCAACCAAAGTTATTAACAGCAGGCTAAGACGCGAAAAAGGCCGCACACAACGTGCGTCCACGCGCTTTTACCTTACTGAGCTTGTAATACCATCACCGAAACGTGATTTACCCCGCTCTTATATGAAAACCGTACCCAAAACTCAGTCGCCCGGTTTGATGCAGCTATAGTACCAGACCCTCCCTCAATGGTCAATAGAGCGCAAGTGGAGGGTGTTGAGAAAGCCTTATGGGCACACTGGTGCCGGTTCGAGGTACGTCCGGTGCTCCCCGCTGGTTTACTGTGTCCTCGATTCCCGCCAGGCCTCGATGTCTTTGTGGTTTCCGCCCACAAGCACTTTTGGCACCCGGTACTTTTTTCCCTGGTACTCATAGGTTTCCGGGCGCGTGTAGAGCTCGCCGCTCGCTGCTCTGCTCTCCTCGATCGACTCATCGCTTCCTAAGACACCCGGAATGTGGCGCGCCACCGCATCGATAATAGCGAGCGCCGGCAGCTCCCCGCCCGTGAGCACGAAGTCGCCGAGCGATACCTCTTCTGCCTTAAGGATTTTCTCTACCCGTGCATCGATCCCTTCGTACCGTCCGGCAATGAGCACGAGCTCGTCGTATCCTTTTGCGAGCTTGCGCGCATAGCTTTGGTCGAACACCTTGCCGCGTGGCGACATAATGAGCACCTTCGTACGCTTGCGCCTGTCTCCCGTCTTCTGTTTTCCCAGCGCTTTCGCTGCAGCGCGAAGCACGGGCTCCACCTGCATCACCATACCCGGCCCACCACCGTACGGACGATCGTCGACCTTCTTATGCTTGTTCGTAGAGAAATCGCGTGGATTGTAGTAGGAAACGCTGATTTTTTTGCCACGCACCTTGGCTCCTACCCCCTTCTCTGCTTTCTGCGCACGCCCCAAGACCGACGCGTCGGTGTACGCTTTGCAGACTTCAGGAAATAACGTGATGACGTGGAATTTCATTGCAAGTACTCTCTATACTTTTCAAGCTCATGTGGCACTTGCGAGTGAAGCGGCTCTGGTAGCATATCGAGCGTCGTCCAGATGAGCTCCGTATGCTTCTCCGGCTCGTTGTTCACAACCTTCTCTCGATCAAGCCGTACGCGGTAACGGAATGCTAGCCAGTGCGTAGGCTTGCCACCATGGGTCCGAAAGACCTCGTCCCATCCCATGAACTCAATCTCTAACGGTTCGGTCGCAAACTCCTCCTGTACCTCTCGCCTGACCGCATCCTGCAAACTTTCATTAAACTTCACACCTCCGCCACCGCAGTCCCACCGTCCGTGCTCATCGCGACACTTGTCGCTCCGCTTGTGGAAAATATAGTTACCCGCTCCGTCGTGGCAGTAGAAAGAAACCGTAATGCCGGTGTAGTCAATCCCCTTTTGCATACCGAGAAGTATGCCACACATCCGCGTAACTATGTACCAGGTAAGGCAAGAACGACACTGACGATATGGAGGCCTTGCACAGGCAGATGAGCTGGTCCGCACCCAAAAGTGCGGTCATCTGCCGAGCAGAGCGCGCGGCTCGCTGGAGCCGCGACGCGTGCCTGCATATTGTTAGTGCCGTTCGAGAAGATCTTCTTAAATTTTCAAATCATCAATAGCCTGGTCGAGCGACTTCGGTTCCTGCGGTTCGCTCGGCATTGCAGAAGCCCCTGCCCCCGCCATGCGGCCGCCTTCCGGTTCGTTAATTTTGAGGTTTACCCGCGCATCGTTCTTCATCCCGACAACGCGCAGGAGCGTCCGTACCGCCTTTGCGGTGTTGCCCGATCGGCCGATAATTTTACCCATGTCCTCCGCGTGGACATCAAGAGTCAAGAGAACGCCCATTTCATCCACCGTCCGGTTTATCTTCACATCTTCAGGGTGATCAACGAGCGCCTTCACCACGTACTCAAGAAATTGCTGATCCCGTTCCATAGAGGTATGCGTCGAGAACTAAATCTGTTAAGCGATAGCTTCCTTGCTGTAGGTATCGTACAAGAAGCAGCAGCTACTTCTGTCTTTCAGTACCTGCTCTATAGAGCATGGTACGAGAGCGCACCATACGCGTCAACAGAACGCGTCGCATAAGTTGCGCAGGCGTGGAGAGAACCTACGCTTTTGCTTCCTCAGGCGCTTCCTCGGCAGGCTCGGCAGGAGCTTCTTCTGCCGCTGGCGCTTCAGCCGACCTTTCTTCGGGAGAAGCTTCCTCGACAGTCACTTCTGAAGCTGTCTCAGCAGCCGGCGCAGCCTCTTCTGCTGGAGCCTCCTTCACTGGCGCCGTTTTCTTCGGCAGCACGTTGATCTTCTTTCCCTCGATAACCTTCTCGGTGATGAGGAGGTTGTGAACAGTAGGAGAGACCTGGATGCCCTTCTTGATCCACTCCCGAGCCTTCTCGCCGTCGAGCGCTACGCTAGCAGCCCGGGGGTCGTACACGCCGATCTGGTCGATAAACTTGCCGCTCTTCGGCCCCTGGCGAGAATCGACAACGAGCACCCGGTACGAGGGGCTGTTCTTGCGGCCT
>CAZKXF010000062.1:0-3488 GCA_964556805.1 uncultured Candidatus Saccharibacteria bacterium | reverse complement strand
CCTCCGGCGGCTACTCGCTGCAGCTCTGCTGGACCACGGGCTTTGTGGCGGGCAGCAATGCGTAGGTATGGGCTACATCGTCTACATTCTTTCCTGTGCCGACGACACCCTCTACACGGGAATCACGAATAATCTGGGGAAGCGCATCAGTGCGCATAATGTGGGAAAGGCGGGTGCGAAGTACACGAAAGTGCGGCGACCGGTACAGCTTGTGTATGAAGAGGAATGTGCTTCTAAGAGCGCCGCATTGGTGCGGGAAGCAGCGATCAAAAAACTCTCGCGCCTGCAGAAACTGGCGCTCATTCAGGCCGGTGATCGAATGGTACCTCGGCACCACGTGAAGAGGGAATGAGTCCGTGCTCTGCTTTCCCGGCGGAGTCATCCCATGACACCCATCGACCTTGGCCCGCGCGCAGCGCGGGCCTCTTTTTTCATATGGCGGCTCTACATAGCCTTACGTTCTCGGGTGCGGTCGCTCCTGCGGCATGGGATTGATTTTGAATCTTAAATATGGTATAATGTAAGAAGAGTAGAGAAGGCGGCATCCGGTCGCTTTTCTGTTGCTCGACAGAGGCTGAGCCTAAAGGCAAAGCCATCCAGAAGGGAATCCCGATGGAAACCACCATTACCTCCGGTCAGCTTGCCGCGACTTTGCGGTTGCTCGAAGACAAGCGGGTGACGCCGGAGCGATACAGTCAAATCCTTTCCAGCGGTGTGCTTGCTGACATGCTCGATGCCAATGCCAAGCTCGACAACCGTGAGGCGGTGCGTGCCGCGCTTGGTTTTGAGGTGAAAGAGGGGGCGAAGCCGCTACTTGTCCAGCGCGGCATCATCTCGGTCGGCCCGCTCACCGAGCGGTTCGACCCGGCCGCGTTCTACAAGACATGTACTGACCTCAGCGTCTGGCCGGAGTTCGCCAACCGGATTCTCTCGGCAGCTACTGTCGTCGAACACGCGCCGGCGACGACGCTCGCCGTGTTCGATCTTGCGCGATTGGCATACGACCGTGAGATCTGCGCCAACCTCTCCATAACGAACTTCTTCGAAGCTCAAGAGGCATGCTGGATCATCGCCGAGCTGATCCAACGGCAGTCAAACGGCGAGAGGGGTGACCTTCTCACTAATCGCGATGTGAACATCGTGTACGTCCGCGGCATTCAAGGTGAGGGCTTTGCGGTCCTTGTCGACTGGGACCCTGGCTACTGCGTGTGGCGCGTGCGTACATGGCAGCTCGGCCATGCGCGGACCACCGGCCGAATCCTCTCACGCAACTGAACTTTGACCTTTTGGTCTTGCCGTGGCCCGCGCTACGCGCGGGCCTCTTTTTACTCGGAGAATTTGACTGAACCGTTCTTTAGGCGTACAGTGCTAAGGCGCGTCCTCAAAGCGCGCGTTTTTTTATGGAAGAAAAGGAAATACGAAACATTGCCATCATTGCACACGTGGACCACGGCAAGACCACGCTCACCGATGCCATCATGCGGCAGACCGGTGCGTCAAAAGGTGATGTGTCGATGGACTCAAACTCCCTCGAGCAGGAGCGCGGCATTACCATTTACGCGAAGAACGCCTCCATCACCTACAAGGACACTAAGCTCAACATCGTCGACACCCCGGGCCACGCCGATTTCGGCTCTGAGGTAGAGCGCGTGCTGCGCTCCATCGACTCGGTGCTTCTCGTTGTTGATGCTCAAGAAGGCCCCATGCCGCAGACACGCTTTGTCTTGAAGAAATCGCTCGAGCTTGGCCTCAAGCCGATCGTCGTCATCAACAAAATCGACAAGCCGGCTGCAGACCCCGATCGCGCCGAAGAGCAGGTGCTCGAGCTCTTCCTCGAGCTCGGTGCAAGCGATGAGCAGGCCGATTTTACGGTGGTCTACGCCATCGGCCGTGATGGTATCGCCAAGCGTTCGCTTTCTGATGAATCGAAGGATCTCTCGCCGCTGCTTGATACGATTCTCGAAAAGGTACCACCCGCTGCACCGTACCGAGAAGGTGATGCGCTCCGCATGCAGGCGTTCAACCTCGGCTACGACAACTTCATGGGCCGGCTTGCGATCGCACGCATCTACGAGGGGTCGGTCTCATTAGGCCAGCAGATTTTTGTACGCAAAGGCGAGGACGCGCCGCGCAAGGCGAAGATCACGAAGCTCTTTACCTTCGCAGGCCTCGAGCGTGTTGAGACACAGACAGCGTACGCCGGGGATATCGTGCTTGTTGCTGGTATCGAGGATATTGCGATCGGTGAAACTATAAGCGACAGCGCCGAGGTGCCTGCACTTGCGGCGATCGCTGTCGATGAGCCGACCATCGGCCTCAACTTTTTAGTGAATAACTCGCCATTTGCGGGCCGCGACGGAAAATTTGTAACGACACGTCAGATCCGCGAACGGCTCGAGAAGGAGCTCGAGATCAACGTGGGTTTGCAGGTCGATTTTGAGCCGGAAGGCGCGGGTGGCGACACCTACCGCGTGTTTGGGCGCGGCGAGATGCACATTGCGATCCTCCTTGAGAACATGCGACGCGAGGGTTACGAGCTCCAGGTTTCGCAGCCGCAGGTCATCATCCGTGAGATCGACGGAGCACTCTATGAACCGTACGAGGAAGTAACGGTCGATGTACCGAGTGTCTACCAGGGCTCTATTATCGAGCGGCTCGGCGCGCGCGCCTTTCTCTTGCAGAACGTCATTACGCACGGAGACCAGGTGCGGCTCATTCTCGAAGGACCGACGCGCGGGGTCTTGGGCTACCGCGGTCAGTTTGTGATCGATACGAAAGGTGAGGGTATTCTCTGTTCTCGCGTGCTGGGCTTTCGGCCGCACGCCGGCGAGATCAGGAAACGGTCGGTTGGCTCGATGATATCGATGGCCACCGGCAAGGCGCTCGGGTTTTCGCTCTTCAACCTGCAAGACCGCGGCACGCTCTACATCGGGCCGGGGACGGAAGTGTACGAGGGGATGGTGATCGGCAACACTTCAAAGGGTGAGGAGATGGTGGTTAATCCGACCAAAGGCAAACAGCTTACGAACATGCGTGCCTCAGGGTCGGACGATGCGCTCGACCTCACCCCGCCGCACCCTATTTCCATAGAAACGGGCCTTGAAATTATGGCGGAAGATGAGTACCTCGAGATTACGCCAAAGGCAGTGCGGCTGCGCAAGCAGTTTTTGAAGGAGAGCGATCGCACCAAGCAGCGACGCTAGTGCGCTACTATAGGAACAGATCAGCTGCCGCCACCCAGGGAGGATTTCGTGCGGGAAGCACTATCCAGTCGTGAGACAATCACGGCGCGCATTTGCTCGCTGTGCGCAATCCTCGACGATCGTGGAATCGCAAAGGTGTGGAGTGGCCCGCGTTCTCCGTGTGGCTCTACCTACGAACGGGCGGTGGACTGCAACGCCAGGCTCATTGCGTTGCGCGAGCGGCTCGAGAGTGGCTCGTGCGAGTTTGCGTTGCGTACACTCCAAGGGATATAGGAAACTCTTCGT
>CAZKXF010000061.1:0-3521 GCA_964556805.1 uncultured Candidatus Saccharibacteria bacterium | reverse complement strand
TCGTAGTCCTCTTGCTGTACCTCGGAGCACTGGCTATTGCGTGGTCGCTTACTGGCATCATGGTCGGGGCAGTTATCGCTCGCGTTGTTGAAGGAAACGTGCGCGTCACGCTCAAGTGGGCGCTGGTGGGTGCTCTAACGCTCGCTATTCTGAGCTATATACCGGTAATTGGCATGCTCGTGGTTTCTATCAGCATGCTCCTCGTGCTCGGGGCCCTTAGCCTTCGTCTCATTGCTTACCTGCGGAGCGTGGTAGCATAGGGTATATGGAAACCCTTACCGTAGGTGCGAAGGCGCCTGATTTTACCCTCTCCGGAAGCGACGGAAAGGACCACACGCTCTCATCCTATCGGGGGCGCTGGGTACTGCTCTACTTTTATCCAAAAGACAACACGCCGGGCTGCACCACCGAAGCGGAAATGTTTCGCGATATGCACGCAGAGTACGAGAAGCGCGCCATCACGGTCTTCGGCATCAGTACCGACGGCATCGCGAGCCACAGGAAGTTCGCCGAAAAACTCAAGCTGCCGTTTGTGCTTCTCGCAGATACTGAGAAAAAAGTGGTCAGTGCCTACGGCGTGTGGGGCGCGAAAAAATTCATGGGCAGAGAACACGAAGGTACCAGGCGCACCTCATTTCTCGTTAATCCAGCAGGAGTGATTGAGAGAGTGTACGAGTCAGTGAAGCCCAAAGAGCACGCCGCAGGCGTGTGCGCCGATTTCGATGCGCTCCCAGCCTAGCATCTTTCTTTCGTGACGAAGCAAAAGCACAGAGAGCGCACGGCGCGCGTTAACGCTATGAACCGCGTGCTGCGGCGACTCTACCCGGATCCGCGCATAGCGCTCCGCTATGGCAATCCCTGGGAGCTTCTCGTTGCCGTCCAGCTCTCGGCGCAGTGCACCGACAAGCGGGTGAACGAAATCACCGACAAGCTCTTCGTTAAGTATCCTACGCTTGCATCGTACGTGGCCGCTGATCGCGCCGAGTTTGAGCGCGACATCTTCTCCTGCGGCTTCTACCGCAGCAAGGCGAAGAACATTCTGGCTGCCGCTCGGCTTGTGCAAGATCGTTTTGGCGGTGCTGTCCCTACCACGATGGATGAGCTCCTGACGCTGCCGGGAGTAGCGCGCAAGACCGCAAACGTTGTCATCTCGAACCTGCTGCAAACCGCAGAGGGAGTAGCAGTCGATACGCATGTCCGGCGCTTTGCGATACGGTTTGATCTCTCGGACTACCGTGATCCGGTGCGCATCGAGCGCGACCTGATGGAGATTATGCCTGCGACTGAGTGGTGGGGATTCAACCACCGGCTCGTGCACTACGGGCGCGATACCTGTCCGGCGCGGCCTCACGACTGCCGCGAGCATCCGCTCACGAAGGTGTATCCGCAAGCGGCCAGCGTGTGGCCGAAAGCCCGCTAAACAGAGCCCTCTGGTGAGTGCCATGGCAAATTTTGCCAGGGATGCTATAGTGCTCCCACCACTCTGAAATGACATTTATGCGGGTACTCTGGGCCGTCGTCGAAGACCTCTATATATTCGCCACCTCCGTGCTCTTCGGCTGGCTGCGCAGACCTGGGTCAGATGCCCCGCAGCAGCTCTACCTCGAACAGCCTGCACCTGCCATTCCCCTGCGTGCGCCTCACCAAGGAGCGGAGACGGCAGCGGCTGTTCGGCTTCCTACTGTAGTGAACGAGCCTACCGCTACACCTCCGCGGAACAACACCATTGCGTACGCTGCCCGCATGCACGTGCCGGTACGCACCGCGCCCGAGGATGCGCTCGACGCAACGCTCACAACACTCGCCTACGGCGACATGGTGATGCTGCTTGAGGCGGGCGAGGAGTGGTCGTACGTTGCTGCCGGGAACAAGAAGGGGTACGTACGAACCGCCGAGCTTGCGAAGAACGCAGGAGCAGTCTATCCGGAATTCAAAGCTGGTATTGAAAATGGACCGCGTGACGCGAACACCGTACGGCTGCGCTCGGTGATCCGCGACGAGTTCTCGGCGAGCACGGCAAACGTGCCGCTGCAGGCGCACGAGTATGTCTACTACAAGCTCTGGCGCCGCGGTGTACGCATCTCCTGGCCCGATATACGCCCCCGTACGCCGGGTACCTGGACGCGCATTCTCTCGTCGTTGTCGAACGTAGCGGTACGCGCAGAGCCGAGTGTCGGGTCGGTGATGGAAGTGGTGCCGAGCGAAGGGAAGGCGCGCCTGGCGTACGTCGAGAAGGTGCACCCCGATGGCGCCATCGACATCTCCGAGGTTGATTGGCCGGACCGCGGCGTCTACGCCGAGACACGATTGGTGCGCACCGAGTGGCAGGCGCTCGCGCCTACGTTTATTGTGATTGACAACCGGTAGCGGCACGGGCTATCTTTTTACGAGGGAAGGCGGGTATAAAACCCGGAAGCCGATGTTCTCGCAGAGTGCTTCATGAGCTGAGTGATTGGCGGAAGAACCGCGAGGGATGTTAATCGCTCGAGGGAGCCCAGTCGCTCTTCGTCCGCTGTGGCACATTCATTTCTTGATGGGCTTCTGGCCCCGCCTTCCTCCTTTTGCTCGTCGCTGCGCGACGGGCTTTGTTATTATTAAAAGACGGAATATTGTGCGAGACCTCGTCGTTTGGTAGAGTCTACCTATGAAAAAGAAACTGTACCGTAGTACTACCGACCGCATGCTCGGCGGCGTTATTGGCGGACTTGCCGCGTACTTTTCGGTTGACAGCACGCTCCTACGCTTGGGTGCGGTAGTGCTCGTACTCGCCACGGGATTCTTTCCTGGCGTATTCCTTTACCTCGTAGCACTCTTCATCGTGCCGAACGAACCTGAAGCCGTTGTGCGCGATATGTAGTCTCTCACGTGAGAGAGCGTCCCAGTGCCATGCAGCAGCGATCGGTTCGTGCTTTTCAGAAGCGAGTGTACGCGCACTATGCCGAGCGTGGGCGTGATTTCCCGTGGCGGCATACCGCCGATCCGTACCGGATTTTGGTCTCTGAGGTCATGCTGCAGCAAACTCAGGCAGATCGAGTAATTCCCAAGTACGAAGCATTTCTGAAGCTGTTTCCAACGGTCCATTCGCTTGCAAGAGCGACACTCGGCGACGTGCTCCGTGCATGGCAGGGTTTAGGGTATAACCGACGCGCCAAGGCTCTCCATGCATGTGCTCGCCTTATCGTGTCAGAGCATCGGGGCATGTTTCCCCAGGAGCATACGGCACTCGTTGCGCTTCCCGGCATCGGTCACTACACTGCAGGAGCCATCCTCGCCTTCAACAAGGCGGTGCCGATCATTGAAACCAACATCCGCACCGTCTATCTGCACGAATTTTTTCCAAATAAACAGGAGGTGCACGACCGCGAGCTCATGCCGCTCATCGAGGCGACGCTCGATCATAAAAATCCGCGCCGCTGGTACGCGGCGCTGATGAGCTACGGCGTCTTCCTCAAAAGGGCGCACAAGAATCCGAGCGTGCGCAGCCGCCACCATGCGCGGCAGTCTAAGTTTGAAGGCTCGGA
>CAZKXF010000060.1:0-3666 GCA_964556805.1 uncultured Candidatus Saccharibacteria bacterium | reverse complement strand
CTCTCGCACATGCGGGAGGCGCTCCTGCGTGGTATCGCTGCAGGATCGGGAGAAGCAATCTGAAACCGAAGGAGAAAGACAAACGGCCTGGGCGCGCAAGCACCAGGCCGTTATCTGTTGTAGTGCGCGCAGCTTATCGGCACTCGATGCCTTTAAGCGAAAGCTTGCCAGTGATGGTTTCGCACAGCGTGGTGAGCGTACCGCGATTACGCAGCACGTGCTCTTCGCCTTCGAAGGCCACCAAGGTCACGTTTTTTCCGTTCGCCTCCATGAACTCGTGGTACTGGCGCGATTGGGCGGTTGGAACCGTTTTATCTTCGGTACCGTAAAAGACAAGCATCTGGATATCTTCGTCGATCTCCTCCACGTTCGTGAAGACGGAAGCAGCCGTGTAGAGCGGAAGGTTGTGGAGATCCGGCGAACCGTTGAAGAGCGCAGAGAACGGAGAGGAAGGAATGTTCGTGATGAGGCCGTACCAATCGGCGACGCCGTTGATTGAGATAATGCCGTCGATTTTGTCGTGGTGGTCATTCAGTGCTCGGAAGGCCATGTAGCCGCCGTAGCTGTTGCCAATGAGGTAGACATTCTCCACGTCATGTTCGCGGGTAAATGCGTCGATGACGTTTTCTACATCGTCAATCTCCACGGTACCCACACGTTCCTGGAGACGATCGAGGAACGCTTCGCCGTATCCATAGCTACCGCTATAGTCAAGTTTCAGTACATGGTTTCCCCCGGCGGCGAGCTTCTCGAGAAGTTCGTCGTATACGGCATACGAGAGGTACGGATGGTACTCAAGCGAGGTCTGTCGCTGTGGACCCCCGTGGAGCCAGATGAAGAGGTTTTCACCCTCACCGTCCTCGGGTGCGAGCGCTGCAACCGTCCGATCCGCAATGGTGGTTTCTCTGCGGGTGATGCTCTCGTCGCTTTCGGATTGCGGCGCGGCGTCGAGCCGCGTATGCGTGCGGTTCTCGGGGTCGTAGAGGTAGACGTTTGCGTTCTTACCCTCGATCTTGAGGTACGCGAGCTTGCCGTCTACGCGCTTGAGGTAGTCGCCGTAGGAAGCACCCTCAGCGACGATAGGGGCGCTCTCGCCATGGCGGTAGATGCTCCAGGTAAGGGGCGACTGGCGGTTTGCCAGGTAGAAGAGCGCATCGCCGACGTAGAGGTAGTCCTCGACGACAAACGAGCCGGATGCGGCGCTCTGCACCTGCGGCATGCCGCTCCCTATACCCTGTGCGGTTGAGAGGTTACGGAAGCCGTTAGTCTCTACGAGGAAGGCGGCAGCGGTCTCCGACTCGTTCCACTCCACGTAGCTCGGGGCGCCGGGGATCTCGACGAGCGCGCCGCTCTGTGTATTCCAGACGCGATGAACATTGGCCACGTAGTTGTAGGCACTGATGTACCTGCCGCCGTAGGATACCGAAAAGAAGGGCAGGTCGGTCTGCTTGATTGAAATCGTCCGCGTGCTCTTAGTGGCGATATTGTAGGAGGTCACCGTCCCGTTGCTCTCTACGATCACGAGTACCTCTTCGTTCGGCGAAAACTGCTGCTTGAGGATGCTGCCGGAGACTGAAACCGTTCCGGCAAGGGATATGCCGCCCTTGAAGTCGAGCAGGGCAAGGGTGCTCTGGCCGCCGCTACCGGGAATCTGGAGGGTAGCGTAACGCCCCTGGCTCGAGGTGGCGCCAAGCGCGGCGCGGATAGCTGCAAGACCCTGTGCCGTCGCATCATCGAGGCGCTCGCAGGAGCCGTCGCTGTCGCATCCGTAGCGCTCTTCGCCGCCAGGCCCCTTATCAACGACGATGATAGATTCTCCTGCGAGGACTGACTCTACTGTCTGGTAGTGTAGCTCGTTGGCTGCAGCAAGGGTGCCGGGAAAGGTAAGCGAAACGATCAGCCCAAGCACGCTCGCGCGCAGCACTAAATTTTTATAGGTGCTCATATAGTACGGAGACGAATGAGCGCGCCTGGTATTTCAAGGAAAGTGTGTCGTAGTTGGCTTCGCTGTCGGAAGGAATGCTCGCAGTTGCCGGAGGTAGCTTACGAGGAGGGCGTGTGGATACCGGGGATAGTGTTCTCTATGTACCGCAAGAATACGATGGACTGCGCGCGCCATCTCTCGCCGTCGGTGTGCTGTCGTACTGGCGTGCACCCGGTACGCGGTGGTGAAACTTGGAAGATTTGCAAAGGTCCCGTACTGTCCCATCTGGAGGAAGAGATCGAGATCCTCTGCGAGCGTGAGACGGTAGCCATCGGTTTTTTTGACCACGCTGGTGCGCATGAGGGTGCTGGAGTGTGCAAATTGATTGCGGATGAGGATACTGTTCCGGATTGCGGTATCGGTAGTGCCGTACGTATCCGTGCCCACCACAGCGCCGCGTTCATCGATACGTTCGATGAACGATCCGATGACCGCACAGTCGAGATGGTTCTGCATGAACGCGACTTGCTTCCTGAGCTTCTCGGGGTCTATCCACACGTCATCGCTATCGAGCACAGCAACGTAGGGGCCTGCTGCATAGGCGAGGCTCTCACTGCGTCGCACCCCAATACCCTCGTTGGACTCGTGGCGGATGTAGCGTATCCGCGTATCAGGGTACCGGGCGACAATCGCACGGGTGGCGTCTGTCGATCCGTCGTCAATAACGGTAAGCTCCCAGGTCTGGTAGCTCTGCGCGAGGACGCTCTCGATTGCTGCCGCAATGTACCGGCCGCTGTTGTAGGTGAGCATGAGTATGCTCACGAGCGGCTGCTCTCTCAGTTTTTCGGCAGCGTGATCCATGTGTCGGGGATGAGGTCCTGGTGGTGATCGTCTCGTGTATTGAACCACGGCGTCGGCGCTACCACCACCTTTGCGGGATTTCGGTTGAGCCACGCACCCCACCAGCTAAACGAGCTATTGGCGATGATGTTGTGCGCGCACCTGCTCATGAGGGTAAGTTCCTCGGCGTCAGTGATGCCTTCTCCTGAGACATAGGTAGTGCGCTCCCTGAGCGGCAGGTTTGCCTTTGCCCACGCAATATCGTCAGAAAAGACAAACCAGTGAGGTGCCTCGGTGCGCTCTGTCACTATGCGGATCGCTCGCTCGTAGTAGGCAAGCGAGCAGAGCCCGTGCACGGCGCTGTTTTTTGCAGTCGTGTAGTCACCGCGCCTGATGTGAATAGATACCGATGCAGACCCCGCAATGAGGGAGCAAGCAGCCTCTGCTGCTTTTCCGAGAGGTTTCGCGAGGGTGAAATCTGCAAGGATTTCCTCTCGGATGTCAGTAAAGTAGCGAGGCGATTGCCAGTAGCCGTCGAGAAAGAGATTGCCTCGTGCTCTGAGCATCTCTGGCTCCCAGCCGATGTGTGTTTGACCGAGCAGCTTCATGCGTACTGCGCGGGCACCCTTTGAGAACAAGCCGTAGGGGTACTTCAAGCGACGCACGTCTTCGGCGCTGGCGATTCTCGCCTTGATCCTGAAAGCAGAAAGCGCAAAGGGCCGGTAGATGTCGCCGACCGCATTTGCGCGTTCGAGTCCCGAGACATCGAGCGCCAGCTCGTCCTCGTTGCTGATAGCCAACCGACGCCCGAGGGCATACTGGAACATCTGGTTGCCCAATCCTCCTTTGAGATTAACGATGATCATGGCTGCAGAAGCTTACGCACTATACCTTGTATGCTC
>CAZKXF010000059.1:0-3724 GCA_964556805.1 uncultured Candidatus Saccharibacteria bacterium | reverse complement strand
GGTTGATGAAACCTTGCCCAAAGAAACTCAAGATAATGACGGTCGAGAGCATGAGGAGTAGTCCGAGGAGCGCACCCGTAATATCCTTTTTTGCCTGTTCCTTGGAGCCGAAGGAATCGGTCCCCATGTACTTGATGCCGGCATAGGTGATTTTAATGACGGCAAAGAGCGCGCCGAGGCCGATCGCTATGCGGAAGAGGACGTTGAGGTACTCGGCGAGCGTTCGGGGCGGAGTGTCCGAGGTGAGACCGGGAATGCCTGCGAGTGGCGTGAAGATGCCCGCATTTCTCGTAGATGCTTCTCGGTGTTGCGAAACGGAAACGTTTTGCTCGTTGGTCTCTTCCAAAGGTTGTGGGGCCGACTGGGCATAGGTAAGGCCAAAAGGAGTGAAAAGAAGAAAAGACACAAGAAACGTCATTGCGGCTGTGTATCGGTAGCGGAAAGAGATGTGTCGCATCTTATTCAAAATACATTAGAAAGCTGCCGCTTGCGGCTTGCAGCAGTGCGTTGAGGTTCCGAATTGCGAATGAGACATCGGCCGCCCCTTCCCCGCCGGTTTTGCGGAGCGTGATCACCTGCGGGTCTGCATTTGGGTTTGCCACCACCGTGTTGTTGATCTGCCAATCGTACTGGGCGGCAGAAAAGATACTGCGCGAGACGAAGTACGGCTCGGCGCGCACCGAGATCTCCTCGTCGAGGAGCGTAAACGCGGTGGGCAACGCGGTGCGGGCAATTCCATAGAGCGGGTTGTCCTCGTAGAATATGACCGCGGGCTGTGCCGGCCGGATGCGCTCGTAGCTTGTGTGCCGCGCGCTTCCGTCGGTGACTTCTGCGGTGACGCTCACTTCCAGGTCGCCGGTGCGCGGCATGGCGGTTTCAAGCATCGCTCGTCCGCGACCGCTTGCGGCCACCTTCGTCCCGATGCGCCAGGTGTAGACGATGGTGGAGGGCGTAACGAGGGTGCCGCCTGCTGTATAGAGGGAGGGCTGCGCTACAAGCCGCACGGGGCTGCCGGCGCTCGGCAGCGCCCCGCCTCGATAGAAGTGGGGCGTGCGCGTCTCTGCCTCTACGATGATGTCGATGGCGCTCGGTGCAAAGGTTCTGCGGGCCGTGTGCGCCGTTCCTCCCGCCTCGGTGACCCGCACTTCAATGGTGAGGGGCTGTCCAAGCTCGGGGGCGACAAGCTCTACTTCCCGTCTATCGGCAAGATCAGCCCGTGCTGCACCCCCTACCACCCAGCTGATGCGTGCCCGCTCAATGTCGTAGCTGTAGGCATCCACGCGCGCCGTAAACGGCGCCTGAGGAGCAGGAGACTGGGGGTTAAGGGTAAGCGCGGTCGCTCCTGCAGCAGGTACCACCGACTGTGCGAGTGTAAGAGGCAGGCAGAGTGTGGTGGCGCAGAATACCGCAGCGCACAAAGCAACAAGCGCACAGAGCGATCTACGCAGCGAATCGTTCGTATTCAATGGTTTCGTCGTTGTCATTGGCGGCAACACGGCGACGTCGCATTCGACGCATGCTCCTATTGTACTCTACCGTTTCTTGTACATGCCGCTCTTTATCCTCGGCCCGCGACGCCTGGATGGTGAAAAAGGTCCAGAGAGTGATGCCTGGCAGTGCGTTTAAGAGCGGCGCGATGTCGATCACGGCGGCTACGAGGAGCGTCGTCATCTTGCGCGTAGCCTTGTTGCCGGAGAGCGGCGAGACGCCCTTCATGAGGAGCCAGAGCCCTATGGTGCTATAGCCGATGATGGCTACCATTAGACTCAGCGTCCAGCTCAGTGCAAAGCCCACAAAAAATGCGACGCTCGTACCGATGCCCGTAAACGAGAGGAGGCCGCCGATAAAGCTACCGACCGCACTGCCGGTTCCTGTAAGGCCGACGAAGCTGCCCAGGTATCCACCCACCACCCCGCCGACAACTACAAGCCCTAAAAGCAGGAAAATTTTCGCCGCAAGTTGCAGGAGGTCAAACGCGAGTGCCACGACGAGCATCATGGCGCGCGTCGTGTTGCTAATGGTGTATCGAGGAGTCATGCTTGCGAGTTGCGCAGCTCCTCGCGCGCTTTTCTAATCTGGAGGAGCTGAGAGGGATCCGAGGTAATAATCTGGTCTTCGGTGTACGAGGCGATGATCTTGATGGCAACGTGCTTGAGGCCGGCAAAGAAGATACCCTCCCCCACGCCCGATTCAAGGAGTAGGTACTTCTCCTCGTCGGTGAGATTGAAAGTTTCTTGAACCCGATCGATAGAAGTCGGCGATTGTTTGAGGAGAAGCTGCAGCGACGAGTTGGTGAGCATGGGCACGCCGTACGGAGAGCGGAGGAAGTCGTCGACATCCTGAGTGATGGTGGAGAGGCCGAGGTAGTACTTGCGGCCACGCTTGGCGACACCGTAGAGGAAGGAAGCGGTATCTTCCGACTTCATCATCCACCAGGCCTCGTCGATGACGAGGAGACGCTTCTTGAGGGTGCGGCGCACGGCGCTCCAGATGTGGTGCGTGATGATGTACATTGCGATGGTCTTGAGTTCGTCTTCCATGTCCCGCAGCGAGAAGACGACGAACTTCTGGTCGATATCGACGTTCGTCGGCTGGTTCATGAAGCCAGCCCAGGTGCCGCGCGTGTACTTCGAGAGCCGCTGGATAAGGGATTCAGAGCCTTCCATGCCAGCGAGCACCATCTCGAAGTCGGAGAGGAGGGGCGGCTCGAGCGAAGAGAAGTCTGCTGCGCCGGTGATGTCTTTGAGGGCGTAGGTTTCGGTGATCGCTCGATCGATGATGGCGTCCTCCTCGGGTGTGAGGCCGCCGAGCATGATGCGGAAGAGGCCGACGAGCGAAATGATGTGGGAGCGCAGAATGTCCTCGGGCTCTTCATCAGCTTGCGGCTTGGGGAGATCAAAGGGATTGATATGGTGGTTCGAGGAGAGCGCGATGTTGAAGAAGCGTCCCCCGGTTGCTTCTGCCAGGTACTCGTACTCGTGCTCGGGATCGATAACGATCACCTCGGCGCCGAACATGAGAGAGCGCAGGATCTCGAGCTTTGCCGCATACGATTTGCCAGAGCCTGAGGTGGCGAAGGTCACTGAGTTGTAGTTCTCAAGCGAGAAACGGTCGAAGAGAATAAGAGACGAGTTGTGCCGGTTGACACCGTAGAGGATGCCGGTGTCGGTGGTGAGGTCAAACGAGGTGAACGGAAAGAAGCTCGAGAGCGGCGAAGAGTTTAGCTTGGTGTGGACCTGGAGCTCATCCTTGCCAATCGGCATGACGCTCTTGAGACCCTGCTCTTGCTGGAAGAGGGCAGGTTTTAAGTACACCAGGCGCGCGTCGAGGATCGCCTTGATCTCGCCGAGTGTCTTCTCGATCTCGGTTTCTGAGTTGCCGTAGATTGCAAAGTAGAGGCCGACGTCAAAGAGGCGCTCTTCCGCCTGCTGGAGCTTGTCGCGCAGGTCTTCGAGGTTACGGTAGGCGGCATCGAGCTGCGGGTCGCGCACGAACCCCTTTTCCACGCGGATGTTGATCTGGCTCTGCACCTCGGCCACCTTCTTCTGAAACTTCCGTAGCACCTCGGAGGTATCCATGGGATGGACGACAATCGACACGTCAAAGACCTTCTCAAGGTTGAGGACCGGCTCAAGCCAGCCGTCATTTAAGTATCGCGGGAACGAGACGGCGAAGAAGGTACGCACGAGCATGCCACTGAGGTTAATCTCGCGCGGCGTGATCC
>CAZKXF010000058.1:0-3803 GCA_964556805.1 uncultured Candidatus Saccharibacteria bacterium | reverse complement strand
AGCGCAAGTACCGCGAGGTCGATTTTACGTACAACAAGAAGAATATTACCGCGCGCGTTGAATCGGTGGAGTACGATCCGTACCGTTCCGGATTTATTGCGCTGGTCTGCTACGCAGATGGTGAGCGCCGCTACATACTTTCGCCCCAGCAGATGAAAGCGGGCGATGAGTTTATCGTTTCGGCAAAGGCACGCCCAAAGCTCGGCAACCGGCTCCCTCTCTCCCAGATTCCGGTCGGCACCTTCGTGTACAACGTAGAGCTCAAGCCTGGCGCCGGCGCCCGTATCGCGCGTTCTGCAGGCAGCTACGCTGAGGTCGTGGCGCACGACGGCGGCCACACGCAGCTTCGCTCTCCTTCGAGTGAAATTCGCCGCGTGCCGAGCGATGCGTGGGCATCGATCGGGCAAGTGTCAAATGAGGAGTACCGTCTTGTAAACCTCGGTAAGGCCGGACGCGCACGCTACCGCGGCATCCGTCCGCAGACGCGTGGTTCAGCCCGCAATCCGGTGGATCATCCCCATGGCGGCGGAGAAGGCCGCAGCCCTCGAGGTCATAGGCGGGCCCGCACCATTCAGGGTCGCCCAGTCGGCAAGGGCCAGAAGACGCGTAAGCCGAAGAAGTACTCAAACAAGAGCATCCTCCAGCGCCGCAAGTTAGGCAAGGTAATGGGTGGGAAGCGGTAGAACAAAAAACTTCGTGCCCAGCACGAAGTTTTTTGTTCTAGAAAGCACCTTGAGGTGCTTTCGGCCGCTTCCCAAGGCGGAGCGTTGTGAGGAGCACTGCTAAAGAGCGACGAACCGCGAGCCGGGGTCGCGGATGCTTAGCAAAATGAACACGCAGTGTTTATTTTGTTTAGCAATCCGTGACGAACACGGTAAAACAAAACTGCGTGCACACGCACGCAGTTTTGTTTTAGAAAACACTTTGAGGTGTTTCCGTATCACTTATCACGTTTACGCGCTCGTTTCTCTGGTGAGCTCAAACAGCCGTTTTGCGACGACATCTGCGACACCCTCGTCCATAAGTGTGTGATTTCTCGTCTCAGCGTACGTGCGGACGATCATTGCCATACGCTCCGCGTCATGTGTTCCTGTTTCCGGATCGTAGATATTACCATCCATATTGAGCGTCTCAACAATCGTCGCCAGCTGCTCGGGAGTCTTTGCTCTTCCTACGGCGCGTTCAAATGCAAGTTTGTACTCGGCTTCCCAAACTTCGCGCGGGCTCTTCTCTTGTATCGGTGCTCCTTCAAATCCCATACTGTATGCTTATTTTCGTAAACCTCTGTCGCTCACCAGTATACCGTACTAAAAAAGCAACGCCGCTCCGGGGAGCGGCGTGAGAGGAAGGGGGCGAAGGGGATGAGAGTAGGGAACGGGGCCTCTTTACGAGTGGAGATGCTGGGACGCAGGCAGCGAAAGCTGCCCGATTGCCTGGCTCTGCGCCCAGAGCTTGAGGGCCCGCCACTCTTCCGCGAGGAAAACGTGTTTTCGTCCGGTGAGGGGCTGGGCGATAGTCACGCAGCCGTTCTCGCCCGGCTCCAACGCGACCCAGTACTGATCAGTACCGCAGTGACGACATTCCTGGAAAGGCCGTTGTTGCAAGAGCTCGACGAGTCGGTTCCATCCCGTCGCGGAAAGAACGAGGGTCTTTCGCGGGTCGTGGCAGCCCGCCTTGGTCTCGAAGTAGAACCGAGCGAACAGGTCGTCGGTTCCGACGACTCGGAAGGCCGTCGAGCCGGCGATCGTGCCGCCGATTAGCGGGCTCTGAAAGAGCGTGTGCACGGGGCGTTTCCTTCCGTATTATAAGGTTGCGCTATCTACTATTATAGCATACTATGCATAAAATGTCCAGTGCTCTCGGGGAAACCGTGTTGACATACTAAGGCGAGTCGCGTACTATGCTCGCACAAAGCTCAGGCGGGCTTTTTTATTTCGCACAGGCTCTCATGGCACGATCACTCTACAAAGGCCCCTACGTCGACGAGAAGCTCCTCCGGAAGGTGAGCGGCAAGAAGCCGCAGGAGGCGGGCACCATCAAGACGTGGGCGCGCTCGTCGCAAATCTCCCCTGAAATGGTGGGCTTTACCTTTGGCGTGCACAATGGCCGCGAGCACGTCGCGGTCTTCGTGACCGAAGAGATGGTGGGGCACCGACTCGGCGAATTCTCGCCGACGAAGAAGTTCGTCCGCCACGGCGGAAAGATGCAGAAGGAGCTCGAGGTGAAGAAGAAGGAGGGTGAAATTGCCGCAGCAAAGGCGGCAAAGGTTGCGGCACCCGCCAAGTAATCATTCATGAAAGCAGTCCTCAAAAACTACCGTCAGTCGCCCCGCAAGGTTCGCTTGCTGGCTGATCTCGTGCGCGGCAAGTCAGTCGCGGAAGCACTCGCCCTTCTCTCCTTCGCCAACAAGCGGGCCGCTGATCCGTTCGCGAAGGTGCTCGGCTCTGCGGTGGCAAACGCGAAAGCGAAGGGGAAAGATATCAGTGCGCTGAAGGTTAAGGAGGTGGCGGTCGACAAAGGCCTTGTCTTCACGCGCTACATGCCGCGCGCACGCGGCTCCGCGTCGCCCATTAATCGTCGTTCAAGCCATATTTCCATAACGCTCGGGGAGTAAGCAGTATCGATTTTTACCATGACACACGTCGCACATCCCTACAGCCAGCGCCTCGGCATCATCCGCGATTGGAAATCACGCTGGTTTCCATCCTCCCCGCAGCAGTACCGCCAGTACCTTCGTGCTGATAAGAAGGTGCGCGCGTACCTCGAGAAGAAGCTTCGTGGAATGTACGTGGCAGAGATGGATATCGAGCGGGATAAGAAGACCATGCGCATCATTTTGCGCACGTCGCGTCCTGGTCTCGTGATCGGGCGTAGCGGTGAGGGAGTGACGAAGATGAAGCGCGAGCTCGACATGCTCTTGCGCACGCTGAAGCTCAGCGAGATGCCCGAGGTAAAACTCGACGTCGAGGAGATTCGTACCCCGGAATCGAACGCGGCAATCGTGGCCCAGATGATCGTCGAAGGGCTCGAGAAGCGTATGCCGTTCCGTCGTGTGATGAAGCAAACCGTTGAGAAGGTTATTGCGAATCGCGACGTCGAGGGAGTGCGCGTCATCCTGTCGGGCCGACTCGGCGGGGCCGAAATGAGCCGCCGCGAGGAGACCAAACGCGGTCGCATTCCGCTCCAGACCTTGCGCGCCGACATCGACTTTGCACGCGAGCGCGCTATCCTGCCGTACGGCACCTTGGGCGTGAAGGTGTGGATTTACCGCGGCGATGTGTTTGCTGAGCGCAAGGCGAGCGAGGCTGCAGAAGCTGCTCGAGAGAGCCGGTAACATTCTGGTATGCTGTTTCCTAAGAAAGTAAAGCACCGAAAGTGGCAGACCGGCCGGACCAATCCGGCCAAGTATTCTGCGGACACTCGCGGCACAACCGTCGCCTTCGGTTCCTACGGCCTCCGCTCGCTCTCCCAGGCACGGGTGAAGTCGAATCAAATCGAAGCGGCGCGGCGCGTAATTTCTCGTACGCTCGGTAAGACGGGGCGCGTGTGGATCCGCATCTTCCCCGACCGACCGGTCACGAAGAAGCCTGCTGAAGTGGGCATGGGAAAGGGAAAGGGTGACCCGGATCACTTTGTCTTCGAGGTGCTGCCGGGGCGCATGCTCTTTGAGGTCGACGGCGTATCAGCTGAGGTGGCGAAGGAGGCGCTGCGAAAGGCAACAACCAAGCTGCCCATTCGCGGCAAGTTTGTCTCGCGAGAAGGGTAAGCGCGTAGACAGCAGCTCGTACCTAGTGTATAAGTGC
>CAZKXF010000057.1:830-3812 GCA_964556805.1 uncultured Candidatus Saccharibacteria bacterium | reverse complement strand
TCTTAAAGCGGAAGTTGATGCAATTCGGCCCGAGTTGCCCAGAGATGCTACCGATCCTACCGTTTCAGAGATCAACTTCGTCGACCAGCCAATCCTCACGATTGCGGTAGCGGGCGACAAGAGCGACGCCGAGTTTTCAATCCTTGCGGACGAGCTTGAGCGCACGCTGGAGGGCATACGCGGCGTGTCGCGTGTCGCGCAGATTGGCGTGCGGGAACGCGAAGTATCTGTGGTCGTGCGCGAAACGGCTCTCGCTCAGTACGGACTTACCATCGGCGACGTGATCACGGGGCTTGCAGCTGCCAACCTCACCTTCCCGGTCGGCAGCATTACCACCGACAACGTGCGCTACGCGATCGCTTTCGAGGGGGATATCGCTCACACCGCAGAGATTGCCAATGTACCCATAGCCACTGTCGGCGGTCAACCTGTTTTCGTACGGGATGTTGCAGACGTGCACGACGATCTCAAGGAAGCGACAACGCTCTCGCGGCTCAGCGTCGACGGGGAGCCGTCGCGATCCTCCATTTCGCTCGATGTATACAAACGGCGCGGCGGAGACATTACGAAGATTGCGGCCGCTGTCAACGCCGAACTCACTCGCCTCCAAGGCGAGGGCGAACTTCTGAGCGGCTTCACGGTCGAAACCATGCTCGACAGCGGCGACCTCATCAAGCAAGATCTTCTCAACCTTTCGCGGTCCGGCATCCAAACGGTGTTCCTGGTCATCATACTGCTCGTCATTGCGATTGGATGGCGCGAAGCGTTGGTAGCCGGCGTCGCCATCCCGCTCTCATTCCTTATTGGATTCATTGGCCTTGTAGCGTCGGGCAATACCATCAACTTCATTTCTCTCTTTGCGCTCATTTTGGCAATCGGTATTCTCGTCGACTCGGCCATCGTGATGGTCGAAGGAATCAACCGTCGCATGAAAGAGAGCCCGACGATTGATAAAACGGAGGCTGCGCGGCTTACCGTACGGGAGTTCAGTACTCCGCTGATTAGCGGCACCCTTACGACTGTCGCGATGTTCTCCGGTCTCTTTCTCGTTGGCGGCGTATCCGGTCAATTCATCAGCGCCATACCGTTTACGATCAACTCCGTACTCTTCGCCTCGCTGCTTGTGGCGCTGGGTTTCATACCACTCATTGCCTCGCTCTTCCTGCGTCGCCGCAGCATCACGAGGTTTGAGCAGAAGCAGGTCGAGTACGCCCGTCGGCTCGAAGCGTGGTACCGTGGCAAACTCCACGCCATCCTTGGTAACCGCAGGCGTGAGCGCACCTTCTTTGCAGTCATCGCTGTAGGTTTCATACTGGCCATACTCATGCCGTTTGTTGGCATCGTGCAGGTAATATTCTTTGAGCAAGAGGACATACAGTGGATCTACGCCCAGGTGGAGCTACCCCAAGGCACCGACCGCGACCGCACCGATCTTGCGGCACGGCGCGTTGAGGAAGTGCTCTACAGTGAGCCTGCCATCAGTTCGTTTGTCACCACCGTTGGAGCAACGAGCGCATTTGCCGACATGAGCGGCAGCACCCAGGATCCGAAGTACGCCAGCTACTTTATCAATCTCCGTAGTGATCGCGACCGATCGAGCACCGATATCGTACACGACCTGCGCGAGAAGGTGCGTGTCTTTGACGACTTTCTGGTAGAAGTGGGTCAGCCCAACAACGGACCACCGACCGGAACACCGATTGTGATCAAATTCCTAGGAGACGATCTTGCGGAGCTCTCCGAGGTCGCCATAGCCGCAAGCCGAATCCTCGAGGCAATTGAGGGTACCGCAAATGTCACGACGAGCACCCAGAACAACAGTACCGAGTTCGTGCTGACGCTCGACAAGGCAAAAGCTGCTGCCTTTGGATTCACCCCGCAGGAGATCTCTCAGACGCTCCGTAGCGCAATCCATGGCAGCGAGGCGACGACCATAACCGAGAATGGTGAGAACGTTTCGGTTACCGTGAAGCGCGACCTCAATCCTCTCTACGAGAGATCCGAGGACACGAGCGACATCACGATCGATACCATCCGCTCGCTCACGCTCACTTCCCGTACCGGCCAGTCGGTGCCGCTTGACACCATCGTAACTGTCGGAATCCGGGAGAGTGCAGCTACCATTTCACATGAGGACCGCAAGCGGGTGGTCACCCTTTCAAGCGAACTTGCGGAAGGCGGCAATGCGTTTGCAGTTACCGCCGCATTCCGAGAGCGGCTTGCAGCCGAGCTCGAGGTTCCTGAGTCCATGGACGTCTCCTACGGCGGCGAGAACGAGGAAGCGAACGAGGCTTTCGCTGATATGTTCTTGGCCCTCATCGTGGGTATTCTCCTCATGCTTGCTATTCTCGTCTTGCAATTTAATTCCTACCGTCACGCCCTCTACGTGCTCTCTATTCTGCCGTTCTCGCTCATTGGCATCATGTTCGGCCTTGCGCTCACGCAGAACGCTCTCTCCTTCCCGTCTATCATGGGATTCATTGCGCTCTCAGGCATTGTCGTCAACAACTCAATTTTGCTCATTGATCAGATGAACATCCTGCGTCGAGAAAGAACCGGCATGCCGCTTGAAGATATTGTCATCGAGGCGTCGGTGTCCCGCCTGCGGCCCATCCTCCTTACGACCGCAACCACCGTTATCGGCATCTTTCCGCTGACCCTCGTCTCCGATCTCTGGTCGCCGCTCGCGTATGCCATCATGTTCGGCCTTACCTTCTCGGTGGTAATAACGCTCCTCCTCGTGCCGATCATCTACCTGCGCAAGCCGGGCGTGATGTAAGCCTTCACCGTTCCGGTAACAGAGAAAACCCCGCTGCAAAGCAGCCGGGTTTTCTTTTGTGCAATTCCTGCTATGCTGGAGAGAGGTGTACGGGCGCCTGCGCTCCGCATTCTCTGCTTTCCACGGACGCAGATTACATGCCATAAGAGCTCGGCACCTAACCTAGACGGCTCCGACGCTCCCCGGGACTTTGACTCCCCCTT
>CAZKXF010000057.1:0-820 GCA_964556805.1 uncultured Candidatus Saccharibacteria bacterium | reverse complement strand
AGCGGGAGTCTTTTTTTGTCTCCAGAGCTAGAGGAGCACCGTCGCGTGGTTCCGACTCACCTCGCACACTCCCCTCTCAATCTGGAACTCCTCGCGGCCCGAGGCTGTTTCGATACGCACCGTTCCTGCGCCGAGTGGCGTCAGGAGTGCCTCGTGCTCGGGCAGTACCGTCATCTCGCCTTCTGCACCGGGAACCGTCACAGAAAGCGCGTCGCCGTCAAAGAGCGCTGCATCCACCCGTGAGACTGTTACGCGCAGGTGCTTTGCCATAGAGGATTAGCTCGTTACCTCATCAATGGTCCCTTTCATGTAAAAAGCCTGCTCCGGCTTGTCGTCGTGCTTACCCTCGAGAATCTCACGGAAGCCGCGAATGGTCTCAGAGAGCGGTACGTACGCGCCCGGCGTACCGGTAAATACCTCACCAACGAAGAATGGCTGCGAAAGAAATCGTTGAATCTTACGTGCGCGGTATACCGTCTGCTTGTCCTCATCCGAGAGCTCCTCGATACCCAGGATCGCGATGATATCTTGAAGATCCTTGTAACGCTGCAGCACTTGCTTGGTCTCGGTCGCCACGCGGTAGTGTTCTTCTCCGACGACGAGCGGATCGAGGGCTGAGGAGTTAGAATCCAAAGGATCGATCGCCGGGTAAATAGCGAGCGAGGCAAGCGCACGAGAGAGTACCACGGTGGAATCGAGGTGCGAGAAGGTGGTTGCAGGCGCCGGGTCAGTGAGGTCATCTGCGGGCACGTACACCGCCTGCACGGAGGTGATGGAGCCCTTCGAGGTTGAGGCAATTCGTTCCTGCATCTTACCCATC